>DUSB01000121.1 GCA_012840625.1 Syntrophomonadaceae bacterium | reverse complement strand
GCCGGAGACTCCTACCCCGCCACCAGATGAGCAGAACAGAGCACCTGATTAGTGAAGGGAATAAGAAGTGGGCCGGGGTTGAAACCGACCCACTTTATCATAAGCCCGCGCAGCAGCGGGCTTTATTCATTTTCTGCAGCGTTAAGCAGCTTTTCCCAATTGGGTTTTTGGGGAGGGGGTATGGGAATGTGCCCGGCGGTAATTCCTACTATTTGATCGGTAAAGAGCAGCATTTCTCCCATCTGGAAACGTGCCTCCGGATTGGCGTGGGGAATAATAACCGCATTGGTGAGGATTAAATATGAGGTATCATTGATGAGAGCGATTTTATCGAGATTATTTTCCTGCTCCCATTCGATGATGGCACTGTTGCGAGCCTCAGTTACGCCGTTAATCAAGGCTTTGTAGAGCTCGGGTTTCATATTTTCTGGGTTTATTTCCTGCGATACGGCATCGGGATCGACTAGGTCGGCCTCAATGATAGCAAAATTGGTAATGATTAAGAGGCGGACATCAGCTTGCAAAGGAAAACCGGGAATCTCTCCTGCTTTAATATGCTGGATTACATCATAAAAGGTAATGGTGGTTGCATATTTCATATCAATACGTCGATTTAGCAGCCCGGGGATATTTTGTTCGTCGTGCAAAGATCTTCTAGCTCCTTTCCAATAAATAAGCTGGCCTGTTTTTCGTAGCTTTAGCAGGCTTTGGCTTTTGCATCCATTATACCTCAGGTATAATAAAGACGGACGTTCGAAATGGAGAGGAAGTCATAGTATGCAAATCCATATACTGGCCAGCGGAAGTACGGGTAACGCTGTTTTTATAGAGCTGGGGAAGAAACGGTTTTTGCTGGATGCAGGGATTAGCAATCGGCGCATCGAAAGAGGTTTGGCCAAGGTGGGAGCCAGCGTAGGAGATCTGGATGCGGTTCTTGTTACCCATGAACATACCGACCATATTAAGGGTCTGGATGTTCTGGTGCGCAAACATGGGATTCCCGTATACGCAAGGCCGGCTGCCTGGCAGCAAATTCCGGCTCGTGATCGGTGGCCTGCTGAGTGTCGCTGCAGGATGGATGCTCATATGGATTTTGGTGGTGGAGTATATATGGAGTGCTTTCCGGTCTCGCATGATGCAGCCGATCCGGTGGGCTTTTGTTTTTATTATCAGCATGAAAAATACGTACTGGCTACCGATACGGGGATGATAACTTCGGCTATGGTTAAAGCTATATCCGGAGCCAGGGTAGCGGTGATTGAATCCAATCATGATCTGGAGATGCTGCGCACTGGTCCTTACCCTCCTTTTTTAAAACATCGGATATTGAGTGAACGCGGGCACCTATCCAATTTGGAGACTGGCAGGCTGCTTAGCCTAGTATCTTATGGGCGAGGGATGCAGGTTTTTCTGGCTCATCTCAGCCAGAAGAACAATGAACCGGATTTAGCAGAAGCAACTGTAAGCAGAATGCTGGAGGAAAATGGATGCAGGGTGGGGCAGGAAGTCACTTTACACCGCACCTATCCTGATCGTATCAGCAGCTATGCCGGTTGATGAACCGGATGATCGGTGCTATACCGTCGGGTAATACTTGCTGGAGGAAGAATATTTGGAAACGATAACTTTAAGTTGGCTGGATATTATCTTTCTTATCAATATCGGTCTGGCTGCTATTTTAATTATTGTTGAGCGGCACCAACCGGAGACTACAATGGCCTGGCTGCTCTTGCTCCTTTTTCTGCCGGTGCTGGGTTTCCTGCTTTATTTATTCTTAGGGCAGAATTTACGGCGCAAACGTCTTTTTTTTCTCAAGGAAGAAGAGGAAAGGGAAATTTACCCGGCCCTTAATTTTCAGGATTTATGTTTGCATCATAACTTGCTACCCTTCAATGATCAACGTACCGTGGAGTACCAGGATCTGATCCACATGCATTTAACCAGTAACCAGGCTCTGTTTACCCAGGATAATCATGTGGAGATGTTCAATGATGGGCAGGAGCTTCACCAGCATATGCTGCATTCCATAAGCATGGCTGAGGAATACATCCATATGGAATATTATATTATCCGTAATGATGAAACCGGACGGGAGATCATAGAAGCCCTGACCCGAAAAGCCCGGGAGGGAGTGCAGGTGTGGTTTTTGTATGATGGGATGGGCGGGATACGCCTGCCCAGGAAGTTTTTCCGTTCTTTGACCCGGGCGGGAGGAAAAGTGGCCTGCTTTTTTCCTCCTTTTCTACCGTATATCAATCTGCGTATTAATTATCGTAATCATCGCAAGATATGTTTGATTGACGGTAAGCTAGCTTATGTAGGGGGTTTCAATATCGGGGATGAATACCTGGGTTTATCCCCGCGTTTTGGCTATTGGAGGGATACGCATCTATGTCTGCGGGGCAGTGCCATTCATGGTTTGCAGTTTAGATTTCTGCTGGACTGGCGTTTTGCGGCCAGAGAACCGATTCGCCATGTTGAAGATTACTTCCCTTTTCATGAACCGGCAGGATCACAGGCGTTGCAGATAGTGTCCAGTGGTCCGGATGCCAAATGGGCTTCTATTCATAATGGATTTTTGAAGCTGATCTCGCAGGCCCGGGATCACGTCTATATACAATCGCCCTATTTTATCCCCGATGCCAGTATTCAGGAAGCCCTCAAGATAGCAGCCCTGTCCGGGGTAGATGTAAGATTGATGATACCCGGCAAGCGTGATCACCCCTTTGTACTTCCCGCTTCGCTCTCCTATGTGGGTGAATTACTGGAGGCGGGGGTACGCTGCTTTCAATATAAAAAAGGCTTTCTTCATTCGAAGATGATTACCATTGATAACTTTGCCTCTTCGGTGGGTACCGCTAACATGGATCGACGCAGCTTCTATCTTAATTTCGAAATCAATGCCTTCATATATGATGAGGCAGCAGCCCGTCAGCTAACTCAATGGTTTATAGAGGATATGGAAAATAGTGAAGAAATAACCCTGGAAAAATATCGTCAGCGATCTTTGATTCCCCGAATACGTGAGGGCATATCCCGGCTCCTTTCGCCCCTCCTGTAGAGGGGATTTTTTTTGCCTGTTTTGTACGTATTTGTCGTCTTAGTAGTAGATATCGTACCAAAGCATTATATTCAATAATAGGAATAGTGAAATAATTTCAAATTTTCCTAGTCTTCACGCGGGCCCAATTGTATAATAGATATAGAATTATTTTCCATTTTTATTAGACAATTCCAAAAGAGGGAGGGGCAGAAATGGCGAGAGATTATATGAGCATGTATAAGGAGAAGCTTTGCAGTGCTGAAGAGGCAGTACGCGATGTTCAAGCGGGGGATTTAGTTGATTATGCGCTTTTTAATGGGCAGCCGGTAGCTTATGATAAAGCACTGGCAGCGCGAAAAGATGAATTACATGATATTTATATTCGTACTGCGGTTACTCTGTTGCCGGTACCGGAGGTGATATCAAAAGATCCTAAAGGTGAAGTGTTTACCTATTTTGACCTGCATTTTAGTCCGGTATCGAGGGTCATGCAGGACCTTAGACCAAATGTATTTTATAATGTTATTCAATTTGGTGAAGGGGAATCTTATTTCCGATTTTTTAATGACGACCCGGTTAAAACGGGTAGTCGCACCCCGGATCATTTTGTGGTTCGTGTGGCGCCGATGGACAAGAACGGATATTTTAACTGGGGGATTCATAATTCTATCAGTGAAGCCCAGGCCACCAGTGCCAAAAATGTTATCGTAGAGGTTAATACCAATATTCCAGTAGGGCTGGGAGGATCAAGGGAAAGCATTCATATCAGCCAAGTGGATCGTATTATAGAAAGTGAAAACGAATCGTTAACTGATCTGCCTTCTCAGGAGCCGACTGATGTTGATAAGGCTATCGCCGCACATGTAATGGAATATATCTATGATGGCTGCTGCATACAGCTGGGGATTGGGGCCATGCCCAATGCATTTGGCAAGATGATCGCTAATTCCGATCTCAAGGACCTGGGCGGGCATACAGAAATGTTATCCGATGCTTACATGGATATGTTTGAATCCGGTCGTATGACGGGTAATCGCAAAGTGCTTGATAAGGGGAAAATCGTCTATACCTTTGCGCTGGGAACCCAGGATCTGTATAAGTGGATTGATCATCATACCGGTCTGGCCTCCTACAACGTAGGTTATGCCAATGAACCGCGGATGCTGGCCAGCGTGGATAATCTGGTTTCCATCAACCAGGCTCTGCAGGTGGATCTATATACACAGATCAATGCTGAAAGTGCAGGGTTTAAACAAATTTCAGGGAATGGTGGTATGTGGGAATTTGTAACCGGTTCCTTCTGGTCAAAAGGAGGGCGCAGCCTGATCTGCCTGCCTTCTACGCATACTAATAAAGATGGAGAACTGGAATCTAATATCGTACCTTATTTCCAGCCAGGTACAGTGACCACTATCTGCCGGCAGATGGTCCATATTATAGTCACGGAGTATGGAGCCATTTTACTCAAAGGAGATGCCACCTGGCCCCGGACGGAGAAGCTTATTTCCATTGCTCATCCGGATTTTCGCGATGAATTGATTAAGGCGGCGGAGGAAATGAAGATCTGGCGACGTACCAATAAAATCCCTGAATAGGGAAGACTAATATGCGGCGCTTGCGCCGCATATTTTTTTGTGGCTCATAAACTTCTTGGTCATTCAGTAGCTAAAAACGCTGGTAAGAATAAGGATGCTTCTTCGGGGGCATGGTACAATGAAGCTAAAGCAAAGTGGAGGAAAGTCATGCAGGGATTGGTACTGGGGGGAGGTGGGGTAGCTAATGTGGTATACAGATCCCGGTGAGCCCCAAGAGCATGATATAAAGGAGTGTAGATGGTGAAAAAACTGGGGGAAAAAGTCCTTTATGAAGGCGAATGGATTGTTCTCAAAGAACTGCATTTACAAGACGAACAGGGAGAGGAGTTACATTGGGAAACAATACACCGGGTTGAACATACGATAGGGTTAATCATTATAGCCCGATTGCAGCCTTCTGATCGAGTAGTACTGATCCGACAGTATCGGCCAGCCTTGAATAATTATATTATTGGTTTTCCGGCCGGAATCGCGGACAGTGATGACCTGGGCCGGGAAGCTTTACGTGAGCTGCGGGAAGAAACCGGTTACCACGGCCAGGTGATCGATATTAGTCCCGAATTGCGCAGCAACCCGGCGCTTTCCAGTGATCGCGTCTTTATTGTCAGTGCAATCATAGATGAGGAAGAGGAACAGAACCAGCATCCCCGGCAGGATCTGGAACCTTCCGAGGAAATTGAAGTTATGCTGGTGGCCCGGGATCAGGTCCGGGAATTCTTGCTGGAACAGCATCAACAGGGTGATGAGATCGGTATTGCTCCCTGGCTCTTGTTTGGACTTTCTCTAGAATAATAAGACAGGCAAGCGGCTCTCCACCGATGCCTGTCTTTCTAGTGCAGATTTATAAGGTTTCTACCGGGGGATAATCCACCCCGAAGGTGTCTACCTGAACGGAAGCTATGCGCTGTTTTTCCCGGGGACAGTCGCGGAAATCACGCGCCACCGCTACGATGCGGTCTACTTCCTCCATGCCGGATATCACCTGGCCAAAGGCAGCGTAATCTCCATCCAGATGGGGAGCCTTATCCACCATGATGAAAAACTGTGAACCGGCGGAATCGGGTTTTCTGCTGCGGGCCATGGAGATAACGCCGCGTTCATGTTTTAGATCATTATTAAAACCATTGTTTTTAAATTCCCCTTTGATCTGGTAGCCCGGTCCCCCGGTGCCGGTTCCTTGTGGGCAACCGCCCTGAATCATAAAGCCCGGGATAACCCGGTGAAAAATCAAACCATCATAAAAGCCTTTATTGGCTAAACTGATAAAATTAGCCACCGTATTGGGTGCAGCCTGCGGGTTAAGCTCCACCTGTATTTCGGCACCATTTTCCATTTTAATGGTTACCAGTGGATTGTCTGCCATAATAGCCCTCCTCATTATTCATTCCCGCTTATTATATCATCCCAAAGGAGGCTTTATTCCTACTAATATCCCTATTCCCGAAAAGCAGAGGAGAATTCATTCTCCGGTAAAATCAACCCAAACGTTTGCTATACACAAAATAGCAAATCGTATACAAAAGCAGTACACCCGCTAGGCAAAGCCCCAGAGCATCATAAAGGTCTATCGCCGGTGGCACAGGATCTAAAAATGATCCGATGAGCACGATCAGGGCCAGCACCGTACTGAAAATATAGATTGTTACAATTGCAGCTTTGCCATTTACATACTCATGGCGCTCATCGTAGGGATTCATTCCCTGTTCCTGCAGCCGTGTTATTTTCCGAGCCTTTAGCATTGATGCAATAAAAGCGGCGCTTGCACCGGCGATAATGCCAATACCAAATCCCTCGTTGCCTCCTGCGGATATATGCCAGATCCCTAAGCCAATTAAGAGCAACAGGATGAGACTACGTGAAAAGACTAAGAAATTCCTCATCTATTTTCCCTCCTCCTCAAAAATAAAGACATCCTCAATCAAAAGCCCAAATATCCCGGCGAGCTGGTGAGCCAGTAAAATCGAGGGATTATACTTACCCTTCTCCAAAGAAATGATGGTCTGCCTGGAGACCCCCACCTTAGCCGCCAGATCTTCCTGAGTTAACCCTTGCTTTTCTCTAAGTTCCCGCAATCGGTTTTCCATATTGTCACCACCTGTATAAAAAGTAAAGCTAGCTTTACGTAAAGCATACCTTACAAGCGGAGCGAAGTCAAGGAAGCTTTACATAAAAACGGCTGGTTTTAAGAAAGATGAATGGATTGGTATGAATAAATAAAAAACAAATTAGCAGGAACTGCTATGGAAAAGTCGAAAAATAGCAGCAATATCCCTGTATCGTTCTTTTTTTTCTGCTCAGCGCTGAACTGGAAATTAAGTCTAGTGCTTATTTTTTCGATATTATCTAAAGGACTATCTGTAAGATGGAGTGGTCGAAAATGATGAGCCTTTCCCACGGTAACCGTAAGGGTATAAGCTTAATATTATTGATGTTTTTTTGTATAAGTATGATCCTGGTTCCGGTTTTTGATGCAGCAGCAGTAGAGAAAACTGCTAATGCTGGTAGCTTTGCTGAACTGCAGCAGGCTTTGCAGCAGGGTGCAGATATCATTTATTTAATTAATGATATTACCATTACTCAAGACCTCATCATTAGTGAAGATGTTGTCATCGATGGTGGAGATCATATCCTTGCCGCTGCGGATGGAGTATCTAATCCTATTAGCATTGCAGCTGAAGAAGGCGAGGTAAAGATAGAAAATATTGTCTTCAGAGCAGAGCCCAATACAGTCCATAGTTTTATATATAAGACAGGGGCAGGGAAGCTTATCCTCAGCAAAAACGAATTCCATGCTAACAATGCCGGGAATGATTTTCAGGCTGCTTTTATTCAAATGGAAGGCGAAAGCAGTCTCCAGGGCAATGCTTTTTACGGTCCACAGCAGGGGATTGGTATATTCATTCAGGCGGGGGCTGCTCAATTAAAGGATAATATGATTCAGCTGTTTCAATATGGTATACAGGCAGCGGTGGCTACAAAAATAAATGGTGTAGATATCAGTGAGGAGCAGCCATCTTATCAGGACTATAAAAAAATTGGCGAAGTAAATGTGTTTATAAACAATCAACAGCAGCTAGCAGGTATTGGTGATGAAGAGATTTTGTGGACCGAGCCTGTACCTAGCACTGACAATACCTTGAAGTCATTGCGTATTTCTTATGGAGGGGAGGAACGCCCTCTAAGTCCTGGATTCCATCCCAATCAGTTGAAATATATCTGCATCTTGCCACTGGGTGAGACCGATATTGACGAAATTAATGTATCAGCAGAGGCATCACATACTGGTGCCGGGCTTGAAATATCTTTGGATTCGGAACAGATGCAATACTGCATTACAGTTATAGCGGAGAACGGCCAGCCCAGGGTCTATACTATTGCTATCAAATTAGGGGTTAAACTGGAGGCCTGGGTCAGTGATGATTCCGTTACTATGAATGAAGATAATCGCACTCTTAGTCGAGATCAAAGCTGGTCTATTGACATCACAAATGGTACCGTGAAAGATAAGCTTCAGGCAGGAGAGGATATAATCATCGAGGGCCTGCCCGCAGGGTTGAGTTATACAAGCCGTAAAGGTACCCGCAATAATATCATTATCACTGTTTCTGGCAAGGTGTCGGAGCAGGAAGAAGCGATTTCTACCACCCGGGAAGTATCGATCAAAGTCCTGCCTTCAGCAGTGAAAGAGGCATGGGTGCTGGAAAAAGCGGAGCTTACAGTAAAAATATACCCTGGTGGAGTTATCCATGTAAGAGCCCAGGCTAAAGACGATAGCATTCGCCTGTTAGCTCCGGATTTTAAGACGCCGGATCCTGAGGATGATAGCTGGGAGATTCATATTACCCGGGGTACGGTTAAAAAAGAAGTCGATAAGGATGATATAGAATTAATAGGATTGCCAGCAGGGCTGGATTATGACCTAAAGGCTGGTCTGGGAAATACTTTGTTGATAACAGTCTTTGGTTTGATGGAGGTCCCCTTTGATCAATCTTTATCGGCTTTGCAGCTGGTAGTAAAAGGATCGGCGGTCACAGAAGAAGGGGCTATTGATGCTCCGGCCCTTACCGTACGTATAGAAAGGGGTGGCCCCCGCTGTATTAGATACGAACCGGCTGGCAGCGGCTGGTTTGATGAGAGTGATCTTTTTGCCGGTAAGGTTCCAGAACTGAAAAGAGAACAACAGCTTTTCCTGCGGCTGACTTTTGAAGATAAAGGTGAGCTGGAACTAACGGATGATGCTTTTAATGCCATGCGCCGATCGATGGTAAATTCGCAGGGTGGCAGTCAGGAATCCCGGGTGGACCTGGAGTTTCTGGACTACCTGCAGTATCTGGACGAGGGGGCATGGGACTCCTTTATTGAAAGCTATCTATTTAAAAAAGACCCCGCGGCCGGGGTAGCCTATGTTTATATCCCGATTAAGCCGTTGCGGCCGCAGAGTGTTTATGATGTGGTGATCGCTGCCGGGATAGTTCGCTATCCCGGGGGTCCCGGTAATGAACCGGTGCAGTGGAGTTTTCAGACTAGCGCCTATCCCCAAGTCAGTAGCATATCACCCGGCAGTGTAGGGGAGAACTATGGGCGCAGTGAAAGCATCCTGATCAAGGGTGATCATTTTTACCAGCAGGGTACGGTAGAGGTATTCTTTAATGATATCCCGGCTCGCAGGGTTGAAATCATAAATGATAAGGGACAGACTTACCTTGAAGTCTACCTGCCCATCGGGAGTCAACGCCTCTGTCCTGGACTTTATGATATTACAGTTGTTAACAAGGGGAGTTATCAGGAAACGCTTTATGGCCAATTCAGTGTGATAAAAGCCGCAGCAAAACCGCTCCCGCTTGATGGGGAGCAGGTAAAAGATTATTTCTGGCAGGGTGATGTGATTGCATCCATCAATGACAGCCAGGATACCCTGGAATTAAATGGGCGCTTCAGCAACCGTTCTTATCTGCAACTGGATCTGGATAAGCTGATGGGTGAAGATACCTGGCAACGCAGGATTGTCTATGATAGTTATGGATATGATCGTATTGATCAGCTAAAGCTCATCTCGCACCAGGCAGTTATCAGTTTGTATGGGGTGGGCAGTAGCTGGCCCCATTATGATAGCAGGGTGGAGATTTATGCCGGACGCGCGGCACCGCTGCAGGCTCAATCCTTATTGAGGAAATTGGGCAGAACCACCGTCTGTTCAGAGGTAATAGAAGTAAGGGGGAACAATCTGGGTGTGGATCGGGTGGAGCTAACCATTCCGTATAGAAATACTGCGGGGAAAACACTGCAGCTGATGCGCTATGATGAATTTACCCGCAGCTGGCATGAAGTTTGGACTGCGATTGATCCGGTTAACCAGACAGTTATCACCGGCAATACCAGACCGGGTTATTTTGTCGTTATCGAACGGGGGTAGGAAATTGAAACGATTTATAACATCTATCACCATAATCTGTCTCACACTTACACTGCTGGCTTTTCCCTTTGCGGGAGGTTTAAGTGCTACGGATAGTCCGGAAAAGCCTGAACTGAAAATTGAAGCAGTTTATGCCGGGGTAAATGGGGATGCAGCGCCCAGCCAAAAAATAATTACTATTAAAGTACCCTCTGATCCGCAATATACCCTGAGACTTACCGATGAAGTAAGGCTAATGGTTAAGGACCAGTCGGGGAGCTCTCGGGAGCTAAAGGCTAAAGTGGTGGGTACGCAATACATAGAAGCTCTGGTACCGGAAAAGAAAAATGAACAGGGACAGAAAGTAGAATTTGTTATTGACCGGCTCAGTATCTGGATTAACCGTGATGCAGATGAGATATATAGTTTTGATTTTAACAAGGTAGAAAGTAATATGCCCTCTCTGACTGAGCTAATCACTAAAACAGTAAGTCCGGCTGGTCCCATTGAGGTAAAAGGATATGGGCTGGAGGGTTTAAGAGAATGTGAAGTAAATGTAGGCGGGAGCAAAGCGAACGTTGGGAATGCAACGGGCAATAATGCTACCCTGAGGCCTGCTTCAGGAACTTTTTCTACGGGTCCTGGTAAAGCCATCGCCATTGAATTCGATGATCAGGATGATAGCCGAAGCTATTTCTTAATTAATAAAAAAATCTATAACGAAGCGGTGAACATATTTGCCCCGCTGGATTTAGATGGAAACAGGATTCGATTGTCACCTACGATGGGGCCCAGAGGCAGTGAGATTCGCTTTACAGGTAACAATCTGGATACACGTGGCTATGACATTTATTTTATCCCTTACAGCCCCACGCACAATGAACTGGATAATATGAAGTATTATAATGACGATTATCTGGCCAGTAAGAAGGCCAGTTTTTCCAGTGAACAGATCATTGCTCATGTTCCGGATAAGCTTGCTACCGGACCGTATTATGTCGTTTTTACCAATCCTAATTCACAAAGGGAAGGGGTTAAAAGCCGCTGGGTACTGAAAAAAATCAGTGGCGAAAATGTAAGCAATCAGGAGCAGCTTTTTCGGATAGTGGAGAATATTGATCAGGTCAATGTTACCAATGTTTTGCCTGATAAAGCTGTTTGTAAGATCAAGACTCCAGTTACCATAAGGGGATACAATTTTAAGAAGATCCCGTTTTTTACCGGAGAGATTGAAAATGAAAATAATGGTATGGAAATTAAAAATCAGGAAGATGGCAGCTGGGAGTTCAAATCAACGACGGGAATTCTGCAACTTGGTGATGGAGACTCGGTAGAGAATGTAGTGGTGATACGCAGAATCGATGTTGATATTGGTTATGTTGAAGGAAAAAGCCTGCCCATCGAGCGCTTTATCACCGGTGCCGACGGAATCAGCAGCATCGAAGTTACAACCCGTGAATTTGACACTTCAGTTACCAAGGAAGAAAAGGTTAAAGTAACATTTACGAACTATTACTACCTCCAGGACGAGAATGGCGAACCAGGCGAACTCCTGTATATTTATAAACAGGTTGATAATAAACATAAATTTACCTATCTTCCCGCCACCGAGACGCCGGAAGGTAGCCGCATGACTCCTCAGGTGATTCCCCTGCAGGAAAAGGGGGGGCAGTATATCATTCATCCTATGACTGGCAGACTGCAGGTACGTATCGAAGGGAAGAAATTTCTGGCCGTTCGCCATGGGACAGGAGCCAACCTGAAGACCCATTACCCGATGATTAAACTAGGTGAGCTTACCATTGATCCCAATAATAGTCAGCTGCAGGCGGGGGAGTACGATGCGGATAGAAAAATCTACCGCCCGCTGCATTTTACCATGTTAAAAAACGGGCAGGAACTGCGGATAAATGACCCTGATCCTCTGGCAGATACTATTGTTTTCGAAATAGATAGCGCTAAAGAGATAGCAGCCTCCAATAATCCAGAGATGTCTTATCCGGTGGAGATACGTAATCCTATGCGCAATAGTGATCAGTTTTGGGATTGGACGCCGATAGGTATCAACGTACAGTTTAAGGTAATTGGTGAGAACAATTTCCCGGTTATAACCAATGTTCATCCCAGCCTGCTTCCGGTACAGGGGGGCGAAGAGGTTGTTATTACAGGTAAAAATCTGCTAAAAGAGGCCCGGGTTTATATTGATGGCAAAGAGGTAAGCGGGGTAAGGTATTCGGGAAACAATGAACAAATAAAACTGATTGCTCCTCCCGGTCGTGAGGGTGAAACCTTGCTGCAGGTAGAGAATCCTGGCGGCGGTACTGCCAGTCATCCCTTTTTCTATACCAGAACCTTTACTGAACCGCGTTTGGATTCCATTACCCCTGATGAAGGCGGCATAAGGACTCTGGTTACAGTTAAAGGGCAGAATTTTATTGCTCCGGATATGAGTATTAATGTACCGGAACAGTTTGATATTGATGAGAACAATTATTTAAATGAATCGTTGATATACAGGCTGATCGGCAGCCGGGTATTCATGGATGGTTATGACATTAATGAATACAATCGAAATAACCGCAATGAGATTACCCTGCAGCCCTATCAGGGAGGAGCGGTATTGACCGTACGTAATGATCAGGCTGCTCTGGGAGCGGGCTATGATAGTGTGGTCTTTTACGATCGAAGTCAAAGCAGCGGTCAGGAAAAGTTTTTTACCATCCAGGCTGATGCCCGCAATATTCTGTGGATTAATGGTGTTCATGAAAGATATCGAGTCGTGTATGATAAAGGCCAATTCTATGCTGTAAATGGAAACCAGCAGTATAAAATAAGTGGTGGTTCGGGTACCATTAGTTTTGCCGGGAAAAACCTGCATGCCTATACCCCCTTCAAGATAAGCCAGGTAAATGGTCAGAGTGTTATTACCGGTAACCGGGTGCGCTATATTGATCCGCAAACCCTGGAATTCGAAATACCGGTGCTGGATCAGGCCCCCTGGACAGGACCCAGTACGGGTGGAGATGGCTATGATGTCAGTGTGGTAAACCCGGATACCAAAAAGGCTACCCTGAAGAATGCTTTTAAATATCTGGGGACTTCAACCCGCTGTCCGGAAGTAATAGATGTTATTCCCTACCAGGGACCAGATGAGGGCGGAAACATGATTGAGATTATCGGTCCCCAGCGTACAGATGACCGGGTAGGCTTTATGGATACCGGTACTCGTAAGACCCGGGTATTTTTTGGCACCCAAGAAGCCGATCCCCGGGCCCTGGTGGTTTCTGCCGACGGAACCAGGATCACGCTAAAGGTACCCGCTTATCCGGAAAAGATAAAGGATAAGCAGACCGATAGGTTTACTGTCCCGATTGTTCTGGTTAACCCCGATGGAGGCACCTTTTCCATCAGCTTCCGCTATCCCTTGGATGTCGCCCGTGAGGGTCAGGGGAGTGCAGAACAGACTTTTAAGACAATTTATGGATATACCTATGTAGTACCGAACAGTAGTCCGGTCATAGATAGCATTGAACCCCGGGAAGGTTCAGCCCGGGGCGCATATGAAGTTGAAATCTTTGGCAGCGATTTTCGTGATTTTGAACCCTTTACCGATATCAATGGTAACTCCCGACATGATGAGGGTGAACCTTATACTGATCTGGATGGCGATGGAGCGTATACTGATCGCTATGATAAGGCGCAGGATTTTAAGCAAAAAACTTCAAAATATGATCCTGAACGTGAATATTTAAGTACGGTACTGCTGCCGAAAGTGATCTTCGGCAATCAGGAGGCTGAAATCGTCAAATTTTCTTCCGGCTACATGCAGGTGCTGGTACCGCCAGGCAGTGGCACCGTTGATGTATACGTGGTCAACAATGATGCCGGTATTTCAAATAAAGTAAAATTCACTTATAAGAGCTCTTCTCCACAGATCAAAAGTGTAATTCCAGCAGTGGGCAAGAAAGAAGGGGGAGAGCCGGTCAGCATACATGGTACGGGATTTGAGGAAGATCGAATTATGATTTTGGGTCCTGATGGGAGAATAGAAAAGCGGGCCATGCCGATGGTGCGCCTGGGACAGCTCAGCAACCGGGATCTGCCTCGTGAACACGAAAATTCAGGGCTGGTTAAATCAGGGCAGGCACGCGTAGTGTTGGCAAGTGGTCTTACTGTCCATTATGATGCGGAAAACAAACGACTGGATCTAAGCCAGCGCAGGGGAGCAGACGAATATTCAGCCAGCTATTCATGGTATGCCGACGAGCAACCGGTGGTATACATTAACATGCGCGATTTACGCATTCATGATACGGATGTATATCCCTATGAAGAACTGATTCGCTGTGAGATGCAGACCCGCAGTGAAGCCGCCAATCGAATGATTGTGGAGCAGGGTTATGCACCAGAGGCGGAATGGATAAGCAGCAGTCAGGTGGATCTGCGCACCCCTGGTTACTATACCGTAGGGAAGGTGCCATTGCTGCTCATCAACCCGGACCGGGGTACAGCCAGAAGTGAATTTGAGTATAAGAACCCGGATAGCAAACCGACTATTACCAACATTACCCGTGATGGGAAGTCTCCTCAGGAGATAAATATTGATGGAATTAAACGTATTGTACGGGTGAATTACAAAGGGCAGAGTGTGATCAGTGTTTTTGGCACTGATTTTCGCGAAAATGCCTCTATACAGATGGGCGAACGGATTACTATAGGATGGAAGGATATCACGCCTACCCTGCCCAATAAATTAACCTTTACCATGCCGGCGGTACCGGAGAGTGAAGTGGGTAAATTGTATCGGGTAGTGGTGGTGAATGAAGATGGAGGAACAGCCGCTTCCGATCAGTTGGATCCTCCCATCTATATACAGATTACGAAAGGGGAGACCGAACCGCAGATTACTGCACTTAAACCTGCTCTGGGGCCAGCCAGCGGTGGTACCCGGGTGACCATTGAAGGTCATGATTTTCGCGGGAAGTTAGAAGGATTTACCGGGGAGCAGCTGCAGGTTTATTTTGGAGAATTCAGAGCGGCTGATGTGGAAGTGCTTGATTATAAAACCATCAAAGCTTTGACCCCTGGAAATCTGCCGGGTAAACGGGAAGTGCGCATTGAGAATCCAGATGGTGAGCTATCGATTCCTGGGGGCGAATTTACCTATATCAGTACTCCAAATATCACAGCGGTGGTGGATCCCTCAGATCCAACCGAGAATTCTCGTATACGCAATGTTTCTGTGCAGGGTGGGCAGGAAATAAAAATCAAAGGCTCAGGTTTTATGCCGGGGGCCAGGGTAGTTTTTATGCCTGAATTGGAAACGCTTGCAGATACAGCTACCCCAGGGCCGAATATTCTGTATCGTCCCAGGACTGTGCTTGTAGATGGCAAAAGCAGCAACGTTCTATCCTATTCCCAGCTAAAAAGTGGTTTTGATGGTACCGATACCAAGTTCATTGATACAGAAACCCTGACCGTCAGGGTCCCGGCGGGCAAGCTGGATGGGAAAGGAATTATCGTGATTAATCCTGATAATGGTACCAGTGAACCCTATGATGATCTTAAATACGGATTGCCGGGAATTGATGCTCCGCAGGGAGTTAAGGCAGATCTTGTCCGGGATCAGTACCATAATACCGATCGTTATATTAAGGTGAGCTGGAATCCGGTGGAAAAGGCGGGTCAGTATGATATCTATGTGGTGGTGGAAGGAAAAACGCCGGAGTATGTAGGTTCCACTAGGCTGACTTCCTTCCTGTATAAGGACCTGGAACCCCGAACTACCTATAAGTTTATCGTCAAGGCGGTGGGGGATTTTGGCTCCTCAGCACCTTCAGCTATGAGCAATGAAGTGCGTACCGGTTACCGGGTGGGTGCACCAGATGAGGATGGCTCCCTGGGTGAATATACCCAGCAGAAGAAGGTGGGTAATCGGGCAGAAGTGGTAATTGGCACCCGGGATTTCGACCAGGATCGTATCATTATTGATTTAACCAGCGGGCTGCTGGCGGGAAGCCGGGAAGTGGTCATCACCATGCCAGCAGAGGTGGTCAGTTCGTACCGGGCCAGGGATATAGAGCTTGTGGGTGCTGATTTCAGCCTGCGCCTCAATCCTGGTGCGTTTAACCTGGGGATTGTACAGCAGAATCGCTACCGCAGTGATGCGGGGGTTCGCTTTCACTTGGCACCGACGGCCGGTAAGCCGTCAGGTGGAAAAACTGCTTTATCGAAGGTTTATCAGCTGGAAGCAACTGCTTTTGTAGGGAAATCTGCTACCGCAATCGATCGTGTTAGCCGGGATATTTATCTGGCTTTGGACTATGATCCCAGGGGGGCGGAGATGCTGCGGATCAAGTCGCCGGGCCTGTACCGCTGGGATGATTCGCTTTATGACTGGACCACCAGCCAGAACTGGAAAGTAAACTATCCGGGAGCTATGCTGCCCCTTAATCGCATGGGCTCCTACACCATCATGGGGACGAGGAGGTAATCGGGTGAGAAAATGGCTGGCTGTTTTTATTGTTATGGGTATGATAATAAGTATTTTTACTCCTGCGGCAGCTCTGGCGGCTGTCAACCCTTATAGTCAGGGTTTTATTGAAGGCTATGTTAAGACAAGTTATAGCGTTGCAGAAGAGGGCCTGCAAACACCGACGCGCTTCGTGCGCATTGAAAGCTATGATGGACCGGAATACGATGTTCGTCTGCACCGGGATGCCTATCTGACCATTGATGGTATTCCCACTTCTCTGGATGCTTTCCGACCGGGAATGGAAGTTTATGGACGTTTCCAGGGTATGAGCCTCATCAGTCTGGAGGGATTTTCCAGTACTAGGGTCGGCTATATCGAGCCGGAGCAAAAGGTGCGAACTGGAACCGTGCGGAAAATAGATCGCAATCAAATCCAAATACTAACCGCTACGGGCGAGCCGATGACTTTCTTTGTTCATTCCTCTACTCTGATTCGTAAGAAGGGGGCAGCGACATCGCTGAGCAATCTCTATGAAGGGGACCGTGTTAAGGTCTATTTTGATGAAGTGGATGGAGTTATGGCTTCGCGGCTGGAGATCATCAATGAATCCATCACCATTAAAAATCTGTATCGGGGTACCCTGCAGGCAGTAGATAATGTTAATGATCGCCTGACCTTAAGTTATGTGCGGGTGATGGAGAATGGCAACTGGGTTCAGATACAGCATGTGATGCGGGTGGCCTGTGCCAGCAAGGTGCCGATTTATCAGGGTTCACAGAAGATCAGCTATGATAGGCTGAAAAATTACCGGGGGCAGGATATCTATTTTGTTACCCGGCAGCTGTGGGGAGAGGAACGGGTAGAAAAAATAATTATCCAGTCGCAGTATGAGCGGCTGCTGAGCAGCCAGATCCAGGATATTAACTGGTATACTGAGGCTATGGAGTTAAAGAATAATCAAAATATCGGTTTTCACGATGGAACCATTATTGTCAAGCATGGGCGCTTGGTGGATAAATATGCGCTGGAAAAAGGGATGGATGCCCTGGTGGTGACCGATGGCAGGCTGGCATCCGACAGTGCGGATGTAATTTATATTCTTAACGAAGCGATTGATCATAATAATGCCGGGCAGCATTATATCTACGCAGGGAAATTGGATCAATTGGTAGAAAACAGCTTGTGGTTAAAGGATTTCTTCATTCTCAATGAGCATGAATGGGAATCGTACCACAGTGAAAAGCAGCTTTATTACAGTCATGATACCAGCATCTATGATTTAGAAGAAGCTAGGTTTATTAACCCGGAAGAGCTGCTGGCCGGGGACTATGTTGTGGGCGAGCAGGGCCGGGAAGAGGGCTTAGAGAACTGGCATGTTTACCTGTACACTGATGGGGATCAGGTGTTGAGCATGGTGCTGCAAAAAGATATGGATTCGCTTTTAAACCAGCGCATCAGTGCTGGACAGGTGGTAGCGGTAAGTGATGATCCTCTGGTTGGCTGGACCATACAGCTAAACAATATGCGCGATTGGAGTGCACGCAATCAGCAGTGGATGATGCGCAATGCTGGGATGCGCCTGACCTTATCTAAATGCATGATAATTAAAAATGACAGTGTTATCGAAGCAGCAGACTTGAAACCGGGAGATCACCTGTACATTGTACGGGATGATTTTTATGGCAAGCTGGTGCTGGTTAAATAAGCCGATAAAGGGAAATACGTTGGTTAAGAGGGGAATATCATGAAACGTTTAACAGCTTCTATCTTAATAATCCTTTTTACGCTCAGTCTTCCTTTGACCGCAGCCGCGGCTCCGGCTGATATTACCGGCGGGGTACATGATGAGTATAAGTATGAAGAAGTGATTTTCCTCAGCGGGGAGCCGGTGAAATTCATTGGCGAGGTGAAGATCAGCGATCGTGATCGTGGTGATACGCGCAGCTTGAGCTATACTTTCCGGTTGCAGCCGGAAGATCAGAATATAGAAGGGAAATTGGATCGCCGTATCAACTATGAGATAACGTATGATCGCCATGATGATAAAGGGCAGACCATTGCCCACACCAATTTAAAAAACTATCGTGAGACCATTACCCTGGGTGAGGATAAATACAGTCTGGATGATTACCAGCTTTCCTGGTCGGATGTGATTGATAATCGTCCTGCTTCAGATTTTTATTCCGGTACGCTTACTGCCCGTAAAACTTATACCATCAACAAAGATGAAGGTCAGGTCAGCATAGATATAAGCGGTGGGGATGTAGGCTATCATAATTTCTGGGGCAACACTGAAACCCAGATGCTGGATTATTATCTCCGGCATCAACGGGGGGAAACGCAGTGGGAAGGCACGGTCAAGATCCTGGTATCTGATAGCAGCAAGAAAACACTGCGCTATGAAAGCAATGAGGCTAATCATTCCAGCTTTCCAGGAGGCCATATGCGGGTGACTAATCAGGAAATGATCTCGCGCTATGAGTATGATTTATCAAGTTCCCCACGACAAAGCGGGACCATAGAGCTAAAGCGTGAAATGCTGCCCCGTGTTGAAAGGCTGGTGGTCCCCAAGTTCAGGGATGTGAGTGGTCACTGGGCGGCGGAAGATATTAATAAACTTTATTCCCTGGATGTCTTTGAAGGCAATCAGCAGTTCTTTGTACCGGATGTGGTTATGACCAGGGCTGATTTTGCCAAGGCAGTGGTGAAGGCCTGCGATATTCGGGTACAGGAACCGCAAAAAAAGAGATCTACCCGTAGGTCGTCGCAGGAAAAATCTCCTTTTGTCGATGTATCGGTCAAACACCCTGACTACTACTACATCAAGGAATCTTATAATAAAGGGATCATTACTGGAACAGCCCCAGGTCGTTTCAGCCCGGAGGGGAAACTAAGCAGGGCCCAGGCGGTGACGATATTGATGCAGGCGCTGGGGTTTGATGCTAAAGCACCGAGTCCGGGATATTCTCTGCCCTTCAGTGATGAAAAGGATATTCCGGGCTGGTCCCGGGATGCCTTTTATGCGGCCTGGGATATTGGTCTGATACGGGGGGACACCTTCAACCAAGTACATCCTAATCGTTATCTGACACGTGCGGAAGCGTCCGCTATGTTAATGCGTTTTCTTGAATTTTTACAGGAAGACCTGCAGCAGGATTACCGGGAAAACATTGTCCTGTACAATTAGGAAGCATAAGGCTCTAAAGGCAGCAGGTATGCCAGCTTGCTGCTCTTTTTATGACTGATACAGGGGCGATAAAAGATGAAAAGGAAAAGAAACTATATCATTATTATACTGGTGGCTGCTTTATGTGGCTGTGGTCTGGTTTACTGGGGTAAGGATGGTTCTTCGCTTGCTTCTACCCGGACAGCATATGAAGAGGAAGAAGACAGCATCTTCCCGGCCCCGGCTAAAACCCTTTATGCTATGCAGCTGTATCTGGATGTCCCGGAGCGGATGATTTATGGTAAAAGCGAAATCAGCACAGAAAACACTGCGGGTAGGGTTTTAAAGGAGCTCTGGTTTACCGCCTACCCCAATGCATTTCGCCAGCAACAGGGCAGCCCGGCACCGTCCAGCGCTTACTATGCGGGCTTTGATCCGGGCTGGATGGAAATAGAAGCTTTGCAGGTTAATGGTCAGATAGCCTCGGTAGAAGGAGACGGACCTTCCCTGCGGGTGGTATTGCCGCAGGAGATTGCTCAGGGAGAAGCGGTTAATGTACAAATGGAGTGGAAAGCTAAAATACCGCGGGTGAAATACCGTTATGGATGCCAGGATACGGTTTTTATGCTGGGTAATTTCTATCCTACCCTTAATGTACTAGGGGAAGATGGCTGGCATAATTCCTATTCATCTTCTTTTGGTGATCCCTTTTGTTTCCATATGGCAGATTATATCGTTAATATAACCATTCCCGAAGGGTTTACCCTGGCTTCTACCGGGGAAGTAATCGCCCGTGCCAATCAGGATGATGGGCGGGAAATATACAGCATAGGTGCCGAGGGAGTACGTGACTTTTGTCTCCTGGTTATGTATGATTACAAAGAGATACGGCAAAAAATGCATGGAGTGGAGATTGCTGCTTACTGTCCGGCCGGTCAGGACGCCAATGCCAGGAATTTGATGGCCCGGGCGGGGGATATTCTGCATTTTTATTCCTGCACCTTTGGCACTTATCCCTATGAGGATTTTAAGCTGGCGCTGGTTCCCATGCTGGGTTTTCACGGAATGGAATATTCTGGTATGATTTTTTTAAGCAAGGAATTTTTTTATCCGGGGAAGGATTCCAGGCAGGATTTTGTTCTGGCTCATGAAATTGCTCACCAGTGGTGGTATGGGATGGTAGGCAATGATCAACTGCAGGAACCCTGGCTGGATGAAGGGCTGGCTAACTGGTCGGCACGATTATATGGGGAAAAGATGCTGGGGCAGCAGCGGCCTCAGAAACCGGTGCGCGTTTGCAACCTTAATCGGGAACTGCGTGATATGCAATCCCGTCAGGATTATTATGGTACGGCCTATACAGCAGGAGAGGCCTTCTGGTATGGATTGGAGCAGGAACTGGGGCAGGATACGGTTATCAAGGTACTCAGGCGCTATCTGTCTGATAACCGCGAGCAGATTGCCAGCATGGAGGATGTTTTAAAGGCCATTGCAGCAGAGACAAATAAGGATATGAGTGCTTATATCCAGCGCTGGTTTACCGAATAAACCTTAAACCAAGCCATTATGCTGACGGATGATTTCGATTACCTGGGTATGTTTATCGGGTGGACAGATCAGACTGACCATATGGGTATAATAGTCCTGTTCTCCATCTGAAGAGAGACCGCTGCTGTCAGGACTGGCTGCCAGCAGAGGACCATAAGCATGATAGAGATTGGGATTTCGTGTTTCACCGGTCATAGAAGCCAGGGAGGTAGTGCTGCGGGGCTGACGGGTATCGCCCTGTATAGCTTCGGCACGTGCATGGTGAATTCCCAATTGTTGTAGTTTATCGCAGGCAGTTTGAGCATCCACCGGACTGGAAAAATAAGCTAAAATAGCTTTTTCACCTGGAAGTAATTGCATAAGATGTCCCTCCGTTTTTTGTTTATTGTTAACTGGATAAGCTTTTATTAGTTTGTCCAAATATATGGCATAATATGAATATCGTTAAAGTTCATTCGTTTTAAGGAGGAAGACCATGAATCCTATCCAATCATTGCAGGAGCAGCTCTATGAACTAACCATTCAATCACTGCATCGGGCCGGCGAAGAAGGTCGCTTGGAATTTAAAACTATACCTGATTTTATTATTGAAGTACCTCGCGATCCCGGGCATGGTGATTTTGCGACCAATGCTGCCATGCTTTTAGCCCGACAGGCCCGTATGGCACCGCGTAAGATAGCTGAAATCCTCATTGAATATATGGATACAGAGGCGGTGGCGAGCCTGGATCGTGTAGAACTGGCTGGAGCCGGTTTTATCAATTTTTATCTCAATCCCTCCTGGCTGTATTCAATTCCCAAATTAATTGCGGAAATGGGAGAACAATACGGTGCCAATCCACCGATGGGGAAAAAGGTGCAGGTTGAATTTGTTTCCGCCAATCCTACGGGTAATCTGCATATGGGAAATGCCCGGGGTGGTGCGCTGGGAGATAGTCTGGCCAATGTATTGAGCCGGGCTGGCTATGATGTATCACGCGAATTTTACATAAATGATGCCGGTAACCAGATTGAAATCTTTGGCGAGTCGCTGGAAGCTCGTTATTTGCAATTGATGGGGGAAAATATTCCCTTTCCAGAACACGGCTATGCCGGTCAGGATGTGGTAGATACTGTCAAACGAATTATTGCTGAAAAGGGAGAAGCTTTGCTGGTGCTGGATAGCCAGCAGCGGCGTAAGATTCTGGTCGATTATGCTTTAGAGGAGAAGATAGCTTATATTCGTGAAACCCTGGCCAACTTTGGGGTGGAATACGATGTCTGGTTTAGTGAACGCTGGCTTCATGAGCAGGGTAAAATTGATGCCGTCATTAGGGAATTGATGGATAAAGACTATGTTTACGAGCAGGAAGGAGCCTTATGGTTCAAATCCACCCTGTTTGGCGATGAAAAAGATGAGGTGCTGGTGCGTGCCAATGGCCTGCCCACTTATTTTGCGGCTGATATTGCCTATCATAAGGATAAGTTTGAACGGGGTTTTGATTGGGTAATCAATATCTGGGGAGCCGATCATCACGGGCATGTGGCCCGGATGAAAGGTGCTATGGAAGCCATCGGTTATGATCCTGACCGCTTGGATATTGTACTGATGCAGTTGGTAAGATTGTATCGTGGGGGGCAGGTAGTTCGCATGTCCAAGCGAACCGGAACCACGGTATCACTGGATGAGTTAATTGATGAAGTAGGGCGTGATGCGGCTCGGTTTTTCTTTGTGATGAGGAGTCCGGATAGTCAGATGGATTTCGACCTGGAATTAGCCAGGCAGCAGAGCCAGGAAAACCCGGTGTATTATGTTCAATATGCCCATGCCCGTATTCAAAGCATTTTTCGCCAGGCAGATGCAGCCGGTGTCAAGCTCAAGCCTCTGGAGACTATTGATTTTTCGGTGCTTAAGGAGGAGGAAGAACTGGATTTATTGCGGAAGATGGCTGAATTTCCCGAAGAAATAGCTACCGCAGCCCGAACTTTATCCCCGCATCGGATTGCCAGGTATGTTTTAGACTTGGCCGCATTGTTTCATTCGTTTTATAACCATCACCGGGTACTCAATGGTGATATAAAATTACAGGATGCGCGCCTAGGCTTAATGGCCTGCTGTAGAACCTGTATAAAGAATTCTTTAGATATCCTGGGTGTTCATGCACCAGATCAAATGTAGGAGGGATGTAGATGAGACCAAGGAAGAAAAGTGAAGCCGATTGGGCGCTGGAAATAATGAAAGAAAAAGAAGAGCCCATATATTATGATGAGCTGGTGAAAAGCATTGCCAAGAAAATGAATAAAAAGCCTGATGTGTCTGTTTTGTCTTCTATTTATACCCGCATAAACCTGGATAGCCGTCTGATTTATGAGGGAGACGGTTATTGGTTTTATGACAGTACCAAAATTCACCGGGAGGAATAAGGAATGAAGATTCAATGGATCGGTCATGCTTGCTTTCAGATTGAAACTGAGTCCTATACTATTATTACAGATCCCATTGATGAACAGGTGGGATATCCGTGTATTCCTAAACAGGCTGACATCGTAACCGTCAGTCATGAGCATTTTGATCATAATGCGGTGCACGTTTTTACCAATCAACCAGCTGTAATTCGTGATGCTGGAATATATGAAAAACCAGGTTTGAAGATTGAAGGCTTTGCCTCTTTTCATGACCCCGAAGGCGGGCGTCTGCGAGGCGATAACACCATTTTCAAGATAGTTAGTGAAGGGATTCATCTGGTCCACCTGGGGGACCTGGGGCATATCTTATCTGCCGGGCAGGTGCAGTCTCTGGAACCGGTGGATATTCTGTTGATACCGGTGGGGGGGACCTATACCATCGATGATCAGGAAGCGTATAAGCTGGTGCAAAAAATACAGCCGCGCATCGTCATACCGATGCATTATCTTACACCATGCGTAACCATCGATGTTGCTCCCCTGGAAGCATTTACATCCCGGTATCCTTCTTACGTCAAAAAGTCAGCTCTTTCTATTAATGCCGCTGAGCTTCCCGAAAAAACCGAGATTATCGTCTTAGATTATCTTAGCGGTTGACCTTCCAGCTGCATCAGGGGTAAAATTCATATTAGTTTGTAAAATTTTCTTTGCAGCAATGGGAAAGAGAGGGACCAGTGGTGACAAAATATATTTTCATTACCGGGGGTGTGGTTTCTTCACTGGGCAAGGGGATTACCGCTGCCTCGCTGGGGCGGCTTTTAAAAAGCAGGGGACTGAAAGTATCACTGCAAAAGTTCGATCCTTATATTAATGTGGATCCAGGTACGATGAGTCCCTATCAGCATGGTGAAGTATATGTTACGGAAGATGGTGCAGAAACAGATCTGGATGTAGGACATTATGAACGTTTTGTAGATGAAAATCTCACCCAATATGCCAATGTAACCACCGGGAGAATATACCAACATGTACTGGATAAAGAACGTCGGGGTGATTACCTGGGGCAGACCGTACAGGTGATCCCGCACATTACCAACGAAATTAAGGAACGGATTACCAAGATTGAAACTCTGAATGGAGAAAATAGACCCGATGTAGTGATAACGGAAATAGGTGGAACTGTAGGGGATATTGAATCACTTCCTTTTTTAGAAGCCATCCGCCAGATCAAATTTGATCTTAGCAAGGATCGGGTGATGTATATTCATGTCACTCTGATTCCTTATATAGCTGTGGCAGGTGAACTGAAAACCAAGCCATCCCAGCATAGCGTAAAAGAATTAAGGAGCATCGGAATTCAACCCGATGTACTGGTATGCCGAAGTGAAAAGCCTTTATCGGATGATATTAAAGCCAAGTTGGCCCTTTTTTGCGACGTAGAGAGAGAAGCAGTAATTCAGCTGCTGGATGCAGAATCTATCTACGCTGTTCCCCTTATGCTGGCGGAGGAAGGCCTGGATCAGCAGGTCATCAAGCGCCTGAATATTGACAGTCAGCCTCCTGATCTGCATGAGTGGCAGGAATTGGTGGATACCATAAATAATCTGGACAGGAAAATAACTGTAGGTCTGGTAGGCAAGTATGTGGAACTGCCAGATGCTTATTTATCAATAGTGGAAGCATTAAAGCATGCCGGGTTTGCCTACAGCTGCGATGTTGATATTAAATGGATTTATGCTGAAGATGTAGAGAAAAATGGCTGTGGAGAATACCTGGATGATGTGGATGCCATACTGGTGCCAGGTGGTTTTGGCGAGAGAGGTATTGAAGGGAAAATTGCTGCCGCCGGCTATGCGCGTGTAAATAAGGTTCCCTTTTTGGGGATCTGTTTGGGCATGCAGTGTGCAGTGATAGAAATCGCTCGTAATGTCTGTGGACTGGCCGGAGCCAACAGCTATGAATTTGATCCCAACACAGCTCATCCCGTGGTTCATTTGATGCCTGAACAAGCGGATAAACAAAAAAAGGGCGGCACCATGAGGCTGGGAAAATACCCCTGTCGACTGGTGGAAGGCACCCGGGTGCAGAAGGCTTATGCGGCGAGTCAGGTTGATGAACGGCATCGGCACCGTTATGAGATTAACAATGATTATCGGGATATCTTATCGCAGAACGGCTTGAAAATAGCCGGCTTATCGCCGGATGGCAAGCTGGTGGAAATAGTAGAACTGGAGGACCATCCCTGGTTCGCCGGCTGTCAATTTCATCCAGAACTAAAATCCAGACCCAACCGACCTCATCCACTTTTTCTAAGTTTAATTGAACATGCCTTAAAGCATAAAAGCCGGAGTTAACTCCGGCTTTTATGCTTTTATATGGATAGCACAAACTTTTTAGAAGGGAATGCGGTTAGTACGTGACCAGAGTTTCATATCTTTGGCGGCTTTGATCAACTCGTCACGAAAATCCGGATGAGCCAGGTTGATCAGACTTTCAGCGCGTCCCCAGGTGGACAAGGCTTTCATATTGGCTTTACCATATTCGGTCACCAGGTATTGCACCTGGGTGCGCGGTACGGTTACAACTGCTCCCGTGGTCAGTAAGGGACGAATACGCGAGTGCATGTTACCCTCTTTATCCG
>DUSB01000120.1 GCA_012840625.1 Syntrophomonadaceae bacterium | reverse complement strand
TCCAACCACTCTCTCTGGTTCGCCATGGTATTAAGAGGGTTACCAACGTGAACAAAAAGTGACTTTATAGGGAAAGGTTTACCCGCAAACTTACCTGTTTTCATGATTTCGCCTAGCTTAATAACCGAAACAGTGGGGCCCATTTTCATTTCTGGCATAGCAAATTCAAAGAAATTATAGATAGTGGTAAAAGGATTGTATGGAATGAAGAAACCTACTGATGCACCGCTCTTACCAAGATTCCCGGTAATAGCAGCTAAAGCTGCAACAGCATGCCCGTGAAGCTGACCATTATCATAACGATCCGTACCAAAACCTGGAACAATGGTAGTCGGCCCCTGTGCATACATACGGGCAATCCTGCGAATCATTTCGGGCTTAACATCCGTGATCTTAGATGCTGCTTCCGGCGTAAAATGATCTACAACCTGTTTTAAAAGACTAAAGGAAGTAGTTGCAGAAACACCATTAACATTAAAAGTACCTTCAAAAGCAGGATCTACTGCTTGATCTACCGTACGTACCTGATTGGAGGCCTTATCCCATACTAGGTATGGATCCTCTTGACCTTCAGCTACTTTTTGACCCGTTAAATCGCTTTGGCGCAAGAAACGTTTGTTATCTGCACGAACTAAAAACGGAGCCACAGTATGATCACGCATAAAGGCTTTGTCCATCAGGTTTTCCTTAATAATTACATTCATCATCGCCAGTGCCAGTGCTGGATCTGAACCCGGGCGAACCGACACCCATACGTCTGCTTTGGCAGCTGTAGGTGAATAGAAGGGGTCAATAACAACTAGTTTCGCTCCCTTATCCATAGCATCAGCAATAAAATGCCAGTTATGGATCTGGGCCTCAGTAATGCTCCCTGCCCAGACAAAAACAGTATTTGCATTGGCATAGTCAGCAGGTTCATTGCCCTGTAAAAATAGCGTACCGCCTATAACACGACCCACTCCAGCAAAATAAGCTGTGTCTAGCGAGATGCTGATAAAGGTAGCTTCCATTACATTTTTCAAGCGGGTAAAACTGCCTGAAAAGGGTGAGCTAAGCGTTGCATAGCTGCCAGAACAGCCTATAAAAGAGTTGGCTTGTTTACCATACTTTTTGCTGATTCTGTTCATGTTATCAACGATGGTATTGATAGCTTCATCCCAGGAAATCCTTTTCCACTTATCTTCGCCCCTTTTGCCTACACGTTTCATGGGATATTTAATTCGGTTAGGGCTATATATACGCTGTACATTGGAAAGCCCGCGCAAACATATACGATTGTATCTTGGATCAGGTAGCGGTTTCATAGAAGTCTTGACCACACGCCCATCCCTGACATGTACATTCATTCTGCAGGCACCGCCGCAATTTGGCCGGCATACGCCGTTATACAGCTCTTCCCCGGCTGCCTTCGCTGCAGCTTCAGCATCTGTCTCTGTTAAGGCATAGAGTATCCGATCTCCGGGGTTGGATAGAGCAACGCCGGTAACGACAGCGGCTGCTGCGGATCCTTTTAAGAATGTACGCCTGGATAGCATTAGATTGCCTAATGGTTTGTCTTGCTTTTTGTCCACACACCTTGCCTCCTTTTGCATTAGATTATCTAAACGGTCCTGGCAGCTGAGCAAATACTCGATGTATTCATTGCACTGTCTGCCCTTAAGTACTTGAATTAGACTGGGGATCAGTTCCTGATCGATGTTTTCTTTGGCTACGACCATATTTGCACCCGCCCTCATAAGAGCATCACGGTAATCTCCTGTATCTGTGGATACAAGTGCTATAATGGATACCCCCGGCATGCAAGTACGTATGCATTCCATAACATCCGTATAAGGTATTCCAAAACTAAAAACATCCACCAGCACAAGATCTGCTTCCTTCGATGAGGCTTCCTGCAGGGTATCCAGGGTGGCTGCACAGGTAATTTGCGCCGTTTCTCCCGCCAGCATCTGCTGTACCGTATCCCGCAGCCAATGATGGGGAATTGCTATAACAATTTTTGCAGGCATCCAAGCTTCCCCCTTTACGGTCTAGGTGTCTATCCTGATCAATTCTCAGTCCAACTCCTTTTGCGTGCACGCAATTATATTTTAAGTAAAGGAATAAGGTATGTCTGTCCGAGAAACTACTCAAAATTTCGTGAATAAGCTCGTACAGGCTTGTAGTGACTTTACCGGACATCCTCTTCTAAAAGTCGATGACGTAATGCATAATCAACCAAGTCAGAACGGCGTTCCAGCTCTAATTTTTCGGTCAGGCGTTCACGATAGGTTTCTACGGTTCGCGGGGATAAGGAAAGCTGATCACCAATTTCCCGACAGGTATATCCTTTGGCAACCAGCTTAAGTCCCTGCATCTCGCGTTTAGAAAGAACATCAGGACCTATTTCTCCGCTAGAAGAAGACCCCTGCTGCTGGCGGGCAATAACCTGAACCCCTTCAGGACGTAGAAAGATCTGTCCCGCCATAACGGTTTGGATAGCTATAATCAGGTCACGATCTGCGGCTGATTTATGTACATACCCTACCCCTCCTGCCTGCAGAAATTGGCTCAGGTATTGTTCCTCCACGAACATGGTCAGGGCAATTACGCGTATAGAAGGGCAGGCACGGCAAATCTGGCGGGTGACTTCGATCCCGTCTATATCGGGAAGGGATATGTCCATAAAAACAACATCCGGACAGATCTCTATCACCTTCTGGATAGCCGTCTGCCCGTTCTCTGCCTCCCCTACCACCTCTATGCCGTTCTCCTTTTCCAGCAGCATGATAAGTCCGCTGCGCAGAAGGGTATGGTCATCTACAAGAAAAACCCTAACCGGATTAGTCATTTTTCTTTGCCTCCTTCAAGCTCTCATTTCTCAACTGGTAAAACAATGGTTATCTTAACGCCCTGATCGGGTTCACTCTTAATATCAAACTGGCCTCCTAACAATCGAATCCGCTCCTGCATGCCAATTAAGCCCAATCCATTACTATAAGAAAGGGGTTGCTGCATGCCTTTTCCATCATCACTAATGACCAGGATGATTTCATCCTTCTTCAATTGCAACAGAATATCGGCTGTTTTTGCCTGGGCATGACGCGAAATATTGGTAAGCCCCTCCTGGACAGCTCGATAAATAGCAGTTTCAAGATCACCTGGTAAACGTTCTTCAATGTTATTCGCTTGAAAATTTATCTGCAGACCGGTGTTGGAGCAGTAGGTATCTATATACCAGCGGATGGCAGGAACCAGGCCTAAATCATCAAAAACAGCCGGCCGCAAATCAGAAGATAAACGCCGCACTTCCTCCAGAGTGTGAGCGGTAATATAGCGCAATCCATTAAGCCGATCCTGAATAAGCTCCAGATCTGTTTCATCCTGCAGGGTCTTTAAACGTACCAGGATGGCAGTAATGGCTTGTCCAATCTCATCGTGGAGTTCCCGCGAAAGCCGCTTACGCTCTATCTCCTGAGCATCAATAGCAGCCCGGCACGCCTCCTGCAGTTCCTCCTCACGGGCTTTGAGGTTCTCGATAAGCTGTGTTTTATAAATGCCAAAGCCTAAAATATTACCTACCACTTCATAGAAATCAAAATCCTGTTCGCTAAAAGCGATTGGTTCTTGCCACCCATGAATCATAACACCAATTCTGCGATTGCCCGCTTGAAGAGGTGTATATACAAGTACAGCAATCCCCTCCTGAAGAGCTAATTTAACTGCTTGTTCAGGCAGTCCAGGAGAAGAAGCTAGATCAGCAATGAATTCTCCTCTGCCGGTTGCAACAGCTTTATTAGCAATAGCATCACATAAGCAATTTCGAGCCTCATTCAGGACCACGCTGGGATTTTCCTCCCCCTGCTGTGACGTCATTTGCAGAGTAAAATCTTCTCCCAGCACAGAAATAACCCCTATATCCGCGTGTAAAAAGGAAGTGATTTTAGGAAATACGAATTCCATCACGGAATGGGGGCTTGCTTGAGGACTTGCTGCCGACATGGCCTCAGATAATTCTTTTAAAAACCTTATTTGTTCGTTGGGTGACATCAGAGAATACCTCCGCCTTTTGATATACAATGTTCATTTCATTGCCGTAAAACGGCAAACTTCTTGAAAAAGCTATTTCAGTTGTCTATTTACGTCGTTTCATGGGTTTTTATAAGACATAGTTATTATACCGCACATTACCTAATTCAACTGTCCGTATATGTTTCGGCCTGATGTAGTGAAAAACACGTACAAACAGATTTTCTTTGTACGGTATAAAAGCAAAAAGAGCTGATTTCAACATCCCCATTCAGGATGAAGCTGTAAAGAATACCCTGAGTCAGAGAGCCAGGAATAGCTCAATACCAGATTATCGCAGAGCCAAAATATCTGCACCAAGAACTTTTATCCAGAAAGGGACAACCATGAAGGTTTAATCCATATTATTGGTAAATAATTGCAGGAACAGCTTGAAAAGGCACGAACTTCATTGCTGTACAATATACCGGATGCCACCACAAGTACTTTAAACAGAACTAAAGTATGCCAGGGATGACAAACATCTTAAAGTGTTTGCGCGCTTATTCCATAAAGTGTATACTTTTATTACATTTATCTTTTTATAAAGGATGGCTTTATGAATTATACAATCTATCCCCTGTTTAACGGTTGCTTTAATATTTTATTTAAATCTATCCGCTCGATGGAGGATATACATTGCTTTGCTTTTCTCGTAGTGGATGAAAACGGTGAGGCGGTACTGGTGGATACCGGCTTTGATCCGGAAACCATACCCGGTATCAATACCTGCCATACTCAAACTGAGGAGCAGCACATAAAAGCAGCCATAGAAAAATTGGGGTTCAACCCTGCCGCTATAAAGGATGTTATTATGACTCACATTCACTGGGACCATACAGCTGGTATGCGCGATTTTCCCCAGGCTCGTTTTTTCCTTCAGGCAGATGAGTTCCGCGGGCTGCTGCAGCTTAATCCCAATGAAGAAACCTATTTCAATCCTTCCCATTGGCTGCACCTGCTTCCCAATATAAAGCTAATAGAAGGCCATCAGGAAATTAAACCCGGCCTGAGGGTCATACAGACGGGTGGTCATACCAGTGGTCATCAGCTAGTGGAAGTGCAAACCAAATCAGGGCCCGTTTATCTAATCGGGGATTCTCCCTTTAACTATGATCTGCTTTGGAAACGGATTACCCCGGATCGCTGGCAGCTTTTTCGGGATGGTGTGGGAAAGGATTTTTACTGGAAGGATGACATACTGGATACCATAGACAAGTGGTTGAAGGAGCAGAATAGTGCTGGTCCCATACAGAGTGAAGTCATTCCCTGGACAGAAATAAAAAAGATGGGTTCCCGGCTCATAATGAGCCATGATCCCCGCCTGTTAAATATGAAGACTATCGGGTAACTGGCCTTTATTTGCTTTTTGTTTTCAACATTGATAGCACTTTTTTTGGCACCCCCAATGGGGTGCTTTTTGCTGTTTTCGATAAGGTCTTGGGTGAGGTTTCCGCCACGGTAGAGGATGATAATTCCGCCGTTCCCTGCGGAGGCTGAAGCTTCCGCTACCATTATTGATAGATAGTTTTCAACGGGCTGGGTGAAAATATCTCCTTTCTGTCACCTGTTTGTCACCTGGGCTTTTTACAATGGTTATGGGTAGGTTTCCGCTACAGGGCTTGGGTTATGTTTTTGCTGTGCTTGAATATGTTTCTCGCTACAAAGCTGAAAAACTTATATATCAGAAAAACAAAAAACCGGCTAAATGCCGATTTATCTAACTTAGATGGTGCCCGAGACCGGAATCGAACCGGTACGAGGGATCAACCTCGCGGGATTTTAAGTCCCGTGCGTCTGCCTATTCCGCCACCCGGGCATATTTGTTTTGCGCAAAGTATAGTTTATCATGGCTAAAAACATTTTGCAAGATAATAAGCATGAGATTAATTTATACTTTCTGTAGGATGGAATTAACTAGGTTGGCCCGGCTCATATCTCCCTCCGTTAAAGCCGCTAAACGGCTTTCTGCACCAAAAAGATGGCTGATGATTTCATCCTCTGTATATCCTTGCCGGTGCAGTAACTGACACTGCTCTTTTAATGTCAGCCAGTAATCCAGCTTGGCCTGCAATGCTTTTTTCCCGTCTGTTC
>DUSB01000119.1 GCA_012840625.1 Syntrophomonadaceae bacterium | reverse complement strand
TTATCGTCCTCTTTGATTTCTGCCAGACCTTTGTTTTCAAAGAAATCAATCGTCTTGAGCATGATCTCTTTGGCTCTTGGATCCAGGTGTTCACGATCGTACTTTTTAGGGTTTAATAAAACCATATCAAGATCTCCTTTCATCTTATCGATTAAACTATTGTTTTGCATTAAACCATTACCAGAGTTGTTTACTTCGGTTCTGTACCGATAAACCCTATTATTCATTTTAATAATAGAAATTCTTTAAAGCAACTAACAATACGTTATTTTTTACTAAAGGGTTTAATCCCCTTTTAGAAAATCTTGGGTCTGATTTAATGTATACAAAACAACTATAACCTGAAGGAATTTAAACTATAAAAACAATTGTGGTATGATCAGGTGAAGCAGATTCATATCGAAGGATATTTTTACATACTTATCTATACGTAATTCTTGGCCAGGAGGGAAAAAGATGAAGGATAAATTTTACTATATGGACAATGCTGCTACCAGTTTCCCCAAACCGGAATGTGTTTATGAGGCGATAGATTATTTTAATAGAAATATGGGGGGCAACCCGGGACGTGGCAGCAGTCATCAGACACTGGAGGCCTCTTCAGTGTTGATGGAAGCCAGAAATCATCTGGCTGATCTTTTTAATATCAAGGATAGTTTGCAGATTGCTTTTACCAGTAATGTAACCGAAGCAATTAATATTGCTCTTAAAGGTTTGCTAAAATCGGGCGACCATGTAATTACCACCAGCTTGGAACATAATGCAGTAGCCAGGCCGCTTTATGTGATGAGCAGGCGGGGAATAGAATGGACCACAGTACCCTGCACTCCCTATGGAGAGCTGGATCCAGAAGCAATAAGGCGCTCCATTCGTTCCAATACCCGTTTAATCTGTATGCTGCATGCTTCTAATGTAGTGGGATCCATTATGCCCATCAAAGAGGCAGGAAAGATTGCCAGAGAGCAGGGGATATTTTTTATGGTGGATGCAGCCCAGACAGCCGGGGTGTTGCCTATAGATGTAGAAGATGACGGGATTGATATACTTTGTTTTACCGGACATAAAGCTTTACTGGGTCCGCAGGGAACCGGGGGGATTTATGTTCGTCCTGGTCTTACCCTGCAGACCCTGAAAGAGGGGGGGACGGGTTCTTTGTCTGAAGATCTGGAGCATCCGTCGATCATGCCGGATCATCTTGAAGCGGGTACGCTGAATACACCTGGAATTGCTGGACTTTTAGCCGGGGTGCGTTTTATTGAGCAGGAAGGCCTGGCAACGATACGTGGACATGAAAAAAGTCTGAGCAAACTTTTAATGGAGGGTTTGCGTGATATACCAGGCATCAGACTGTATGGACCAGGAGATGCGGATAAACAGACGGCGGTTATTGCCTTTAACGTCCAGGGTATGGATTGTGGTGATCTAAGCTTTCATTTGGACCATGATTATAATATAGTAACCCGATCAGGTTTGCACTGTGCGCCTTTGGCTCATAGTGCCCTGGGTACACTGGAAGAAGGGGCCTGCCGTTTGAGTTTGGGATATTTTAGTACGGAAGAAGAAGTTGAATATGTAGTCAAAGCAGTAGCAGATATTGCTGCCCGTGCATAGACACAGATAACACTGATTATCAGGATTAACACAGATTTAATTAATAAAAGGGTTGGTGTGGATCCTAATAATTCAGCATTAATAAGCGTCAAAAGATGTTAAGGAAGAGATTATCTGATCGATAATTTCTTCTTTTTTGTATTGGCGGAATTTTATTTTGTGCATTTTAGGGCTTATCCTTTTTGTTAATATTTGATATAATCTAGTAACAGAGGTAAAAAATAACAAAAGGAGGAATCTGAATGGATATTGCGGGTTCTGTAGCACTGGTTACCGGTGGAGCTTCCGGTCTTGGCGCTGCAACAGTCGAGATGTTCATCGAAAAGGGTGCAAAGTGTGTTATTGCTGATCTCAATGAGGAAAAAGGGAAAGAATTTGCCGCCAAATTTGGTGACAATGCAGTTTTTGTAAATTGTAATGTTACCAACACTGAAGACAATGAGGCAGCTGTAAAAACAGCTGTTGACAAGTTTGGGAAATTAGATATACTCGTGAACGCAGCTGGAATTGGTTCTGCTTCCAGAACCATTGGCAAAGATGGTCCTACTAATCTGGATTGGTTTAAGATGGTGGTAGATATTAACCTGATTGGTACTTTTGATATGATTCGTCTTGCCGCTTGGGAAATGTCTAAAAACGAACCCAATGAAAAGGGTGAAAGAGGAGTTATCATTAATGTAGCCTCCGTAGCTGCTTTTGATGGTCAGATTGGTCAGGCTTCCTATTCCGCTTCCAAAGGTGGAGTTGTTGGGATGACGCTGCCGATTGCCAGAGACCTGTCCCGTAACGGTATTCGTGTTAATACCATAGCACCGGGTATATTTGATACTCCCATGATGCAACTTCTTCCCCAGGCAGCCCGTGACTCTCTGGGTGAACAGGTACCTTTCCCCAAACGTTTGGGTGATCCACCTGAGTTTGCACATTTATGCTGCGCTATTGTTGAGAACGCTTATCTTAATGCCCAGGTTATTCGTCTGGACGGTGCTATCCGTATGCAGCCCAAATAACCTGTATTAAGCACAATCTTAACTGTAATCCAATACCGGCTGGATAATTATTCAGCCGGTATATTTTTGCTCTACAGACAGTGGTATGCTTTTAAGCACCCTCCGGGGTGATCTGGCTTAGAATGGCAATCATCCGGAAAAGGATTATAAGGTTAAAAAATTGTAGCAGAAGAAGATTTTCGGTATAATTTTAAAAAAGAACTACCTGAGATTTGATTTTGCTGTGTAAAAAGGGAAAATCGATAAGATGGCGGAGCAGGGATGGGGGTAGGAGGATGGAAAAGGTGCTGGTTATCAATGACAGCAAGTTTGAACGCCTGGTGCTCACCGACCTAGTAAAACGTCTGGGGTATAAGGTTCAGGGCAGCAGTGAATATGATGGCTGGGAATGTTTTTTAAGTTTTAAACCAGACATTGTTATTGCGAATTTGAATATGAATCATATTCAGGGTGATGAACTGCTGGCTGATATGAAAACAAAAAGGCCTGAGATCAGGTGCCTGCTATCTTCCTGCAGTCCAGTTGATTCCGGGTTTATTAACCAGCGGGGTGTGGACAGCATTCTGTATACACCTGTATCCCTGGAGGAATTAGACCGGGCACTCAGCAGCATGCAGAATGTAGCGGCACAATTCTCGTCAGCTGAACCAACCATGCTGGCAGTAGAGGATATTCCGGCTCATTCATCTGGTTTTTCATATTGTCCATATTGTGGACAGTCCTTGGAAGGGCTTTCCTATGTATTCTGTCCCTATTGTGGGGAAAAACTATGAGTTGAGTAATGAATGGTGATCCTGTTTAGAGCGAGTGGTATAATAATTTTTTAAGAGGATTTAGACTCCGGCTTTAAACCGGAGTTTTTTACTTCATATAAAAAGGCATGCTATTTTATAAGTTAGTTAAGATGATCAAGGAGGGGTGAGATGGAACAGCTGCTACTTTTGCTGGAAGCCTATGGGATATGGGGCTTGATGGTACTTGCATTTATTGAATCTTCGTTTTTTCCTATCCCCCCGGATGTATTATTACTTCCTATGAGCATTGCTGTACCTGGTCGGTCTCTTTTTTACGCTCTATTATGCACCCTGGCTTCCGTAGCTGGTGCCTACCTGGGTTATGTACTGGGAAGGCTTATTGGTCAGCCCCTCTTGTATCGTTTTGCCTCGCCCGTAACAGTGGGGCGGGTAGAAAATATGTTTGAACGGTATGGAATGTGGGCTATCGTAATTGCAGGCTTGACTCCCATTCCTTACAAGGTTTTTACTATTGCGGCGGGCTGTTTTTCCATGAATGTTCCCCGCTTCTTATCTGCGTCATTAATTGGGCGTGGTATGAGGTTCTTTTTAGAGGCTTTATTTGTTATAGCCTTTGGACAGGAAGCCATGAAGTTTATCTCTGCTAATTTTTCGTGGATTACTGTTGTTGTGGCTGCTGCAATAATCTTTGTCTGGTGGCTGTACCAGCGCAGAATAAAAACAAGCAGCCAGATATTAGCCCCTTTACGCCGCCGTATTTCTGATGTAGTTCATTTTATTCGTTACTGGCAGGAAGGCTTGTTTAGCAGTGTGGGTGAGTGGATACTGGCCTGGGGCGCCGGGGCATTTCTGGTTTTCTTCCTGGCCGATATTGTTTTTGATATACTTAATAATCAACTGCATCGATCAGATCTAATTATTACTGCCTGCTTATCTCCATGGATCGGAGGTCCGCTGACTTATTTGAGTCATATTTTTTCTTTGCCGATGTTTATTACTGTGGTGACACTGCTTTTTATTTATTTTATGATCCGCACACCGCCCCGGGCCTGGCATCTGCTGGTATCCATCGGCGGGGCAGCTCTCATCTATTGGGGTTATTCCGGCGTTTTAAATTATTTAGGCAACCATATGGCGGCTGATCTTCTACCTCCGATTGGCTGGCAGGGTATAAATATGACCTTATGGATGGCAGCTATTTGTGCTGTTTGTGGTGGAATTCGTCCTGCCTGGACTCCCCTCCGGCTGCGCTGGTGGGCTCTGGGGCTTTTCATGGTGCTGATCATGGCTTTTAGTTGGATTGTAGCCGGTCAGTATCCATCACAGGTTTTTATATGTTTGGCAACGGCCGCCCTCTGGATGGTGGTTATCTGGTTTATTGTTCTGTATCGGGATAGCAAATCCAGACAGATACGAATAGGATAAAATACCTGTTATATGGGCTGCTGGTATCAAATATGGCAGTATAGTAAAATAGACGGTGGTTAGCAAGTCTTTGCCTTGCCACAATCTTTCTAAAGGAGTCTGTAAAGATGAGTAAATTATCACGTAATGATGCCTGCTGGTGCGGCAGTGGAATTAAATACAAAAAATGCCACATGGATCAGGATGAACGTTTGGAAACATTAGCCCTGCAGGGTATTCCGATTCCAGATCGTACTATGATCAAAACGGAAGAACAAATCCAAGGTATCGCTGCGGCCTGTCAGCTGAGCAAGAAGATTTTGGATATAGTCAGTGAGAAGATTGGTCCGGGGGTAAGAACCATCGATATTGATCAATGGGTATATGATTATACCGTTATGCATGGGGCCTATCCAGCTCCCTTGAACTACAGGGGTTATCCCCGCAGTACCTGCACCTCTATTAATGAAGTGGTCTGTCATGGTATTCCTGATGAAACGCCACTGCTAGAGGGAGATATTGTAAATGTAGATGTTACTACTATTTTGGACGGATATTATGGGGATATGTCGCGCATGTTTTTAATCGGCGATGTTTCCCCGGAAGCTCGTCATCTGGTTAAAGTAGCGTGGGAATGTATGCATATAGGAATTGAACAGGTAAAACCTTTTAATCGTATCGGTGATATCGGGTATAGTATTGAACAGCATGCCCGGAGGCATAATTATTCGACGGTACAGGATTTTGGTGGGCATGGGGTCGGACTGGAGTTTCACGAAGATCCTTTTGTCCAGCATTTTGGAGTCCGGGAAAGCGGGATGGTTCTGGTTCCCAATATGGTCTTTACCATTGAGCCCATGATTAATCAGGGAACTCATCGCGTAAAAACCCTTGCTGATGGATGGACCACGGTAACCGCTGATGGCAAACTTACTGCTCAATGGGAACATACAGTTAGGGTAACAAATAACGGAGTGGAAATTCTCACCGCCTAGCCCCTGTTCTGCTGGCAAGAATACCTCTGCCCCTGTGCTCATCACAAATAGCGGGTTTTTAACCTGCAAATTAACCCCAACCAGTAATACAAAAAGCCTCATATATCATAAAAAAGATCAAAGCATAGCAAATAAGTGCATATAATGACGAAAAGACATATTATTGACAATGATATCCCCGTATGAGATATTTATCATAGAGACATCATCAATCATAATATTTTAGAATCATATTATTGTTTAATCATTCTAGCGGTACGCTGTACTGAATTTACAGGAGATGTCTTGGATAAAAAGGGGGTTTTGTAATGAGTAACCCATACATTATGTGGGAAAATTTTGAGAAGCAAGTATTTACTATTCCGCAGGCCTTATACAATAACCAGAAGGTTTTTGGTACAAGGCCTGCTCAGCTTTTTAAGGAAAATGGACGATGGAGAATGATCAGCTACAATGACCTGGTGACGGGCTGTGAAAACATTGCCCTGGCCCTTATTAAGCTGGGTATGGCAAAGCATGATCTGCTGGCCATTAAGGCACATAGCAGTGCCAGGTGGGCCTGGGCTGATCTGGGTAATATGTTTGCCGGCGGAGCTACGGTTTCAATTTATCCTACCCTATCAAAGGATGAAACTATAATGATTGCCAATCATTGTGAATTCAGGCTACTCTATGTTGACACAGTAGAACAGCTTTATGAGGTGCTGAGTTATAAGGATGAGATGCCCTCTTTGGAATACTTAGTTTGCTTTGAAAAAGGCTTTCGTGGTGATGGCAAAACTGTATTTGGTCTGGGTGAACTTATTGGTATGGGGGCTGCTGAAAGGCAGGAAAATATGGAATTGCTCAGAGATCGTTTAGCTGAAATTGACGGTGATAGTCCCGCTGCTATGGTATATACATCAGGTACAACAGGAAGGTTAAAAGGGGCTATGCATTCTCATCAGAGCATTCTTTATGCAGCTATTCGGGGTTACACCCATTTAATAAAATATAACCGTATTGAAAACCAGGACTGTGTAAGCATGATCACCTTGCCTCTGTCACATATTATGGAAAAGGTAAACGGTTATTATGGACCGACCATTATCGGTGGTTTAGTTGGCTTTTGCGAATCTCCTGCTACCGCTTTGATGGATATTAACTTTATTAGACCTACCTGGATTACCTGGGTGCCGCGGCTGGCAGCCAGAATGTATCAGGGTTTTGAGAACGCCTTTGCGGCTACCCCAGAGGGCAAGAAATTATGGGATTGGGCCATTGATGTTGCGATAAAAACGACTTATGCGCTGGAGGATGAAGAAGGCTATATTGATATGACCATTCCTTTTGAAGAGCAGCTAGAAGGAGAATTACGAGAGCAATGGCTGACGGCTTATAATATGGTTTACTGGCGTGTCCACCATGCGCTGGGCGGCAGGATGAGAGACTTAAATATTGGGGGCGCTTATATGGATCCTGAACTACAGCGCAGGCTGGTGGGGATGGGTGTCTATATTGGCCTAGGTTATGGTTTAACTGAAACTGCAGCAGGTGTTGCTGAGTCGGCTCCCAGTGCTTATAAAATAGGCTGGATTTCTCCGCCCAATCCAGGGGTAGAGTTCAAGTTGGCCGATGATGGAGAATTATTGATGCGAGGCAATGGAATCATTACTGAATATTATAAAGATGAAGAAGCAACTCGTGAATCTTTTACTTCCGATGGGTGGTTTAAGAGTGGAGATATAGCGGAAATGGATTCCCGGGGATATATTCGTATCGTCGATCGTAAGAAATCAATTATCGTTCTGGATACAGGCAAAAACGTTGCCCAGGCTAGAATTGAGAGTGTATGCAACAATAGCCCTCTGCTGGAGCAGGTGGTGGTAATCGGTGAAAACAGGAAGTACATCAGTGCATTGGTTGTTCCCAATTATGCCGCTATACTGCAGATGATGCAGAGCCGATCGATTCCTTTTGATGAAAGCAAGGTTGAATATGGGGAAGTAAATGGTATGTATATGTGTACAGCAGTTGGAGAAGATGTCATCGAGCATCCTGAAGTCATTGCAGTGATTCAGAATGAGATTAATAAGGTTAACGAACAACTGGATGACTTTGAAACCATTAAGAAATTCAAGCTGCTGCCGCGCAGATTATCTGAAGAAGCTGGAGAATTAACGCCCTCCAGTAAGATTAAGATGCGGGTTGTACTGGATCACTTTGCAGATGAAATTGAGTCTCTATACTAAGCGCTGAATATAACAGCAAAATTAATCAAAAAGGGAGGATGATCCTCCCTTTTTGCTGTTCCAGGAAGTATATGCAGCCGGGAGGCTGAGAATCATAATCTTTCTTTTGCCACTTTGATGGGGCAGGAGAAGGTCCTGTTTATATGAAGCGAGTTCTAGTCCGTAAAATGCTTCCCGTACAGGCTGAAGGTTTTTTTCGCTACAGATAAGGTACATTTTTCCCGGGGAAGTAAAACAGGGAATACTGTATCGGTTGTCGACTGTCATAACAGACGGATCGTGGGAGGGAAGGAAAGCATAATTGACTCCATTTAGCTTTAGCAATATGGGCAGGGGATCATTTTCAATCTTCAGATCAGGGTCGACCAGTACCAGTGTTGAGGGGGAAGCATGTTTTTGTAGATCACCTATGATTTGCAGGCTTAGATGATTGGAGAGGTTGCTGTATTGAATCTCATGGCAGTATTGATAAAAGGGCAGCAGCTGCAGCAAGGCGATCAATACTATAGCTGCTGAGCCAATAGGACGTCCGGCTGCCGGGAGTCGATATTTTTGTCCCAGATACTGTCCTATTCTTACCAGACTATAAGATATCAGCAGTATGGCACAGATGATTACAGGCATAATATAGCGGGTGGAAATAAAGAAAACAAAGCGACTATTCAGCCAGGGCATGATGAGGAGGGCACTGACTATCATATAGATGGGCAGAGTTTTCTTTTGGCGCCAGGATAATACAGCTCCGGAGATGATAAGCAGAAAAGCCAGAGTAAAAAGCGGCCGGCTAAAGTAAGAGAATAAATTGGGCTGGCTGGTATAAGTGGAAGAAACAGAGCGCAGCAGATCAATGATCATTGCCTGTAGATTGGTAAAATACGATGCCCATCCGGGATTTTGCTCCAGGGCATAGCCTTTGGTTTTTAACCATAGGAAGCTTCCGCCTTTACTAAGCAGGTTGTAATAAATCATGTTGGCGTAGGCTGCAATCAGGGCAGTAAAAGCCCATAAGTAATGGCGTATGGTAAAGGAACTGCGCTGCCGAAAAGATTTTCCTGCTGTATAGGCTATAGCGGCCAGAAGGTAAATAAGAGCGGAGGAATGGGTTTGTAAGGTCAGTCCCCATAAAAAAAAGGATAAGATAAAAAAGGAGGGCTGCTGTTCGTTTTCCGCTTTTAGCAGGGTAAAGAGGGCTAAACAAAAGAAAAATGGGGTGGTACAGTTAGACCATGCCATATGGGTAACCAAGCAGTGCATACCGTTCCCAAGCAGCAGGAATGCGGCCACCCATGCTGTGGCAGTTCCATAGAGACGTTTTCCGATAAAAAAGATCAGCACCACTGTGGCGGCTGAAGTCAGGGCTGTATAGAGACGAGGCCAATAGATTCCAGATCCCAGCAGACTGAAAATGCCGGCCAGAATATAATTATGCAGGGCGCCGATATCATGGGCGACATTATGCAGGGGATAGGCCTGACCCTGATAGATTTTGTAGGCCAGTTCGATTTCTTTAAGCTCATCAATGAAACGGGGGACCTCCCAGAGCCAAGGAAGGCGAACCGCCAGTGCCAGCATAAAAAGACTCAGTATAAGTAAGAGTGGATGCAGGCGATATTGGCTTGTAGGAAGTTGGTACCTTCCGCATAGCATCCAGCTTTTAAGCCGTATTACATCCGCTATCATTTCCAGGGGGGTAAGTATACTGTGTACGCTGGAACCGGCACAATCTTTTAAATCTACGGGCAGCTCTTTAATCCTATAATTTAAAGCGCGGGCCAGGCTTAGAATCTCCACATCAAAAGCAAAACCCTTCAGTTTCTGGCGGCTGAAAAGTTCGCGGGCGGCCTGGTAATGAAATCCTTTCAAGCCGCACTGACTATCTTTAATTCCAGGCAGCAGAAGCAGCTGGATAAGATAATTAAATGTTTTTCCCCGTATGTATTTGAAAAAAGATTCGTTTTCCATCCGTCTGCCATGGTCGGTGGAACGGCAGGCAATCACAATGTCTTCACCCTGCTGCAGTTCATTGATGCAGGCTTGAATGTGCCGGGGGGAAAAGCTTTCGTCGGCATCAACAAATAGTACATATTCTCCCGCTGCTGATAGTATACCCGTACGAACGGCAGCACCTTTTCCCTGGTTGGGCTGGTAGGAAAGAGTGGTGATGCAAGGGTATTTTTCGGCCCACTCCTGGATAATAGATAGGGTTTCATCACTGCTGCCATCGTCTACGATAATGATTTCCCAGGGCTTAGCTGCTGGCATACCTTCCAGCAACTGCTGCAGGCGCCCCGGCAGACGCTGTGCTTCGTTATAGGCAGGGATAATAAGACTGATCAGACCAGGAATCATTGGGGGAACAGGATCCTTTATCTTCGCCTTTTGTTCCGGGTGGTCGGATCGTGATGCTGATTTAAAACAGGACTTACAGGCTACTTTCAGCCGGCTGAGAAAAGATAGCCAGGCTATTTTCCCACCGCCCTCTTGTAAAGGGTTGGAGTTGTGGCAGGGAGAAGGGATTTTTCTGTCAGCAGGCTGACTGCAGGCGGCATCCCTTGCTGTGCTGGTGCAGGTGGGGGAAAAAACCCAGTATTTATAGGCCAGGAAGTTCCAGGTGGAAGAAACGACAGCCGCGGCTGCTTTACTTAGGTTTAGCCATAAGATTATATGGTCAGAAAAAATACAGGAGCCCGCCCAGACGATAAGCGAATTGATGAGCATGCCCATAAGCGAAGCACAGGTAAAGCGGCTTATTTGGTAAGGTTGCAGGGACAGCTGATTGAAGGTCCAGCGCCCATTGCATATATAGCTGTTGATCATAGCCAAGCTTACCGCCAGAGTATTGATACCCAGTAGTTTGGTAGAGGAAGGTTCATGGCAGCAGGCCAGCAGCAGATTAAAAATCCCGAAATCAATGGCGGTATTAATAAGCCCAATTATGTAAAAACGAGAGACCTGTAGAAACAGCATTTTGCACCTCAATCATGTTATAAAGCTATTTTTACCAGATAAGGAGTTCTTTAACCGTCTTTTGTCAGTTTTGACAGGGAAAGATAAAGCATCCATTAAGAAAGGGAGAGGAAATAGATTGAGGTAGCTGGAATTCATTGCTAAAATACTTAAGGAGTACATAGATTCTTACTATTCTAATAATGATGGAGGTTTTTAGACGTGCATAAAAGGTTGTTTATTCCCGGCCCGGTTGAAGTCCGGCCGGATGTATTAGAAAAAATGGCTCTACCGATGATTGGGCATCGCAGCCAGGATGCTTCCAATCTGCAGCGCCGTATTACTGAAAAACTGCAGCATTTGTTCTATACCAAGGAAGCGATCCTGCTGTCTACCAGTTCGGGCAGCGGCTTAATGGAAGGGGCTATACGTTCATGTACCGCCAAGCGGGCAGCATGTTTTAGTGCTGGAGCCTTCGGTAAACGCTGGTATGATATGGCGCAAAGTAATGGTGTTGCGGCTGATCTGTATGAAGTAGAATGGGGTCAGGCGGTTACACCGGCTATGGTGGATGAGGTATTGGCTACGGGAAAATACGACCTGATGACCATAACCCATAATGAAACCTCTACCGGGTTAATGAATCCCGTAGAAGAAATAGCTGCAGTATGGAAGAAATATCCTGATGTAGTTGTCTGCATGGATGCGGTAAGTTCCATGGGTGGTACCAGAATAGAAGTGGATCGACTGGGAGTTGATATTTGTATTACTTCCACCCAAAAGGCTCTGGGTTTGCCTCCCGGCATGGCTATCTGTTCTTTTTCTCGCCAGGCGATAGAACGGGCTAAACAGGTTCCAGAGCGTGGTTATTATCTGGACCTGCTGGCTCTTTATGAATATATTATAAAGAAAGACTATCAGTATCCTTCCACCCCCTCCCTTTCACATATGTATGCTCTGGATTATCAGCTGGATCGTATTATGGAAGAGGGTCTGACAGAGCGTTTTGCCCGACATATAGAAATGGCAGAACGGGTTAGAGATTGGGCGCGGAACAATTTTGCTCTTTTTCCTGATGAAAGGTATTTGTCCAATACATTGACCACCATTAAAAACACCCGGGCTATTGATGTAGGTGCCTTGAATCGAGAGCTGGGTGAGCGTGGCTTTCAGATTTCCAATGGCTATGGGAAACTGAGGGATGCTACCTTCCGTATCGCCCATATGGCGGATTGTACTATTCAAGATGTAGAAGAATTATTATACAATATTGATGATATACTGGGTTTGTAAAATGAAGAAAGATAACAGGAGGAAAATACATGGCAGTTATTCGACCCTTTAAAGCTTTGCGCCCTCGCCCTTCATTAGCTCATAAGGTAGCTGCACTTCCTTATGATGTTATGAGCAGTGCAGAGGCACGTCAGATGGTCAAGGGCAATCCCTACTCTTTTTTGCACGTAGATAGGGCGGAGATTGATCTGGATCCTGCTATCGATCTATATGATCAGAAGGTTTATGATAAAGCTCGTGAGAACCTGGAACAGATGATAGAAAAAGAGATCTTGATACAGGATGAGGAACCCTGCCTTTACATCTACCGGCAGGTTATGGATGGAAGGGAACAGACGGGTTTGGTGGCCTGTGTATCGATTGATGATTATTTGAATAATGTTATTCGTAAACATGAGTTAACCCGTGCCGATAAAGAGCTGGATCGTACCAGGCATGTGGATGTTTGTGATGCTAACACCGGTCCCATTTTTTTAACCTATCGTTCGGTGGATGATATTAATAAGATTGTTGAAAAATGGACTAGGCAGGAACCGATTTATGACATTCTTACCGATGATGGTATTTCCCATATAGTATGGATTATTGATGATAATGCTGTTATTAAGCACCTGGAAGAGCTTTTTCGGGAAGTCGAGTATCTATATATTGCGGATGGGCATCATCGTTCCGCTTCGGCGGTGAAAGTTGGCTTGATGCGCCGGGAAGCGCATCCGGAGTATACAGGGGAAGAAGAATTTAATTTCTTTTTATCTGTCATTTTTCCGGATCGAGATCTTTATATTATGGACTATAATCGTGTGGTAAGGGATCTAAATGCCTTAACCCCGGAACTTTTTTTAGAAGCACTACAGAACAGCTTTCACCTGCGTATGGTCGAGGAGCCCGGGCCATTTCGTCCCCGGCAGCAGCATCACTTTGGTATGTATCTACAGGGACAGTGGTACGAACTGATCGCCCGGGAAGGAATCTTTGATGCGAATGATCCGGTTGAGCGACTGGATGTATCTATTCTGCAGGATCATCTGCTCGGTCCCATCCTGGGGATTGATGATCCACGTACAGATGAACGGATCGATTTTATAGGTGGTATTCGCGGATTATCTGCATTAGAAAAAAGGGTTGATGAGGGTACAGATGCGGTAGCCTTTGTTCTGTATCCGACTACGGTACAGGATTTAATGGATATTGCTGATGCAGGCAAAATCATGCCGCCGAAATCAACTTGGTTTGAACCGAAACTGCGCAGTGGCCTTTTTATTCATAAATTAAGCGAATAAAAATTACTCTACATTATTGCTCCCTTTACCAGTAACACCGGCATTTATGCCGGTGTTTTCCCTGTCTTTATCAAGATACTAATAAAACTGACTTTTAGTAAATAGAATATCCGTATATAATAATTTGTAGAAACTAATCGAAACAGCATATAAAACAGGGGGTATTTTTGTGCCACTAAAGAAAAATCAAACTTTGCAGCAATATAACTGGAGGGAACAGTACCGTAATAAACTGTGTAGTGCGGAAGAAGCTGCGGCTCTGGTTGAGGATCATGATGTGATTGCCATGGCAGGGGGAAGCTGTGTGCCGGAAGCTTTTTCCTGTGCGTTAACTAGGCGGGGCAAAGAGCTTCATGATGTTACGCTGCTGGTAGGGTTTGCATTACAGCAGTATGATTTTATGCGGCCAGCCTATCGGGATCATTTTACAATAGAAACGGTGTTTGTTGGGCCGATGGAAAGAGCCTGTATCAAGCAGGGAATCACTACCTATGTACCCATTCACCTGCAGCAGCTGGGACAGTGGCTGGATGCGCGCCAGCCTAATATTGTAGCTAATGCCGTAACGCCGCCGGATGAAAATGGATATATGAGCCGTTCTTTATATGCCGGTTTATCTCACCGCAGGGCTTTTGAACAGGCGGATACCGTTATCGTGGAAGTAAACTCCAACCTGCCCTACCTGAATGGTGATGATTTGAAGATCCATGTTTCGGAGGTGGACTATATCATTGAAAACGATTTTCCCCTGGTAGAAGTACAGGATATAAGCATCCGTGCAACAGAAAAGACCATTGCTGGCTATATATCTGAAATGATTCCTGATGGAGCCACCATACAACTGGGGCTGGGGGGACTGGCAAATGCGATTGGCTATTTTCTGCGGGACAAAAAAGATCTGGGGGTTCATGCAGAAGTGGTTTCCAACTCCATTATGGAACTAATGAAGCTGGGGGTTGTAAACGGAGCCAGGAAAAACTTTCTGCCGGGTAAGGTATTGGGCTGTTATTGTGTGGGTAATCAAGAGCTCTGGGATTTTGTAGATCATAATGATGATTTTGTTTTTGCCGAGGTGGAATATGTGAATGATCCCGCCATCATAGCACGCAATGATCATTTTATTTCCATCAACAACACCCTGAATGTGGATCTTACCGGGCAGGCAGCCTCAGAATCTATCGGTACACAGCAGTACAGCGGAACTGGGGGACAGGTTAATTTTGTTCACGGTGCTACACAATCCAGAGGAGGCAAAAGTATTCTGGCTCTCAACTCAACGTATAAAGATAAAAAGGGGCAGCTGCATTCTCGTATTGTTCCCACGCTGGCTCCGGGAACTATTGTTACTACTTCCCGCTGTGATGTACAGTATGTAGTCACGGAATACGGAGTGGCTGATTTGCGCTGGAAGAGTATAGCAGATCGGGTACGCAGTTTGATCAAGATTGCCCACCCTGATTTCCGTGACGAACTTTGTTTCCAGGCTAGAAAACTTGGCTGGATTTAAATCGTTTCAGGGTATAAAGCGGCATATATTGGTTTCGCTTAAATAATCCCTGTGTCTTTTAGGTGCTCAAGCTCTTGCTGATCATACCCCAGTTCCTTCATTATGGTCGTCGTATGCTGACCGTAGTCAGGAAACTCAAAAATAGGTTGTCCCGGTGTTGCGGAGAGTTTAACAGCTGTTCCAGTAAGGGCCATAGTTTTGTCTGTGCCTTTAAACGAAGGAAACATATGAATCATTTCCCTGGCCTTCATCTGGGGATGCTGGCTGAGCTCTTCCATATTCAGCACCGGGCTTACACATATGTCTTCCGGATCAAAAAGCTGGCGCCATTCCTGCAGACTTTTTTGAGCGAATATAATATCCAGTTCAGCGATCATCCAGTCTTGCTGCTTAGGATCCCACTGCAGGGGGATAAGATCAGGCCTAGCAATTAGGGAGCAAAAACGTTCCCAAAATTTGGGTTCAATGGCGCCAACACTGATATACCGATCATCGGCTGTACGGTAGAGATTATAACAGGCTGAACCGCCCGAGAGCATACCCCGGCCGCGTTCTGGCAGCTGCGAGCTGCCTGACCACTCACCCAGGGCATAAGCCAGCAGACTGCTGGCACCATCGACCATAGAAATATCGCAAAACTGACCCTTGCCTGTTTGCTGACGGTTGAGTAAAGCCAGCAGTATGGCGATCACGGCATTTTGTGCCCCACCTGCTCCACTGGCAATCTGTGCAGAAGATATAGCGGGCTTTCCGTCACGGCTGGCAGTGAGTTCTGTTACTCCGGCCATAGCGAGGAAGTTAATATCGTGGCCTCCCCGTTCCCTCAAGGGACCGCTGTGTCCATAACCACTGATGGCGCAATAGATGAGCCGGGGGTTTATGGCCGCGAGTTCATCATAGTCCAGTCCCATTTTTTCCATTACCCCGGGACGAAATGCCTCCACTACCACATCGCTGATTTTCGCCAGACGACGGAAAATGTCACGACCCTGTTCAGTACGCAAATTTAGAGTTATGCTTTTTTTATTGCGGTTTACGGTATAAAATAAAGCACTGCTGTCTTTAATTAAAGGGGGTGCCCAGCGTCCGGGGTCTCCGCCTTTACAGTCTTCAATCTTAATTACCTCGGCTCCAAAGTCAGCCAGTATTTGCGTACAAAAGGGACCAACGAAGAAGCGGGTTAAATCCAATACCCTGATGCCGCTTAACGGTAATGACATAAAAATCCCTCCATTCATTAATAACCATATTGTACCAGATTGCAGCTGGATACCAGAAAAAACATTCATGGTGAAACAATGGAATTCAGTACAGGCCGGCGGCTTATTTTGCTCCTGTATCTGCTCAAAGTAAAGCCAAAAAATACCAGAAAAAGCTGAGATAGGACCAATCACATAAAACAATAGTCAAAAATCGACTAAATTCTATCTTTTTCATTGACTCGTCTTGTGAAAAAAGATACAATCAAGGCGGAGAAAATATATTTCATAAGAAAATACAAAAACGAAAAATAAATAAACGTAAGGTTTGCTGCAAACATTAAATACTAAAGGGATGGAGGTAATATCGTGTGCAATTGCGACGCAAAAGCTAAGGACAATCGTTTCGAACTTCTGGAACAAACCTTAGAGAAATATCGCGGCAGTAGAGGGAAGTTAATTCCTGCCTTGCAGGAAACCCAGGCAATTTTTGGATATTTACCTGCAGAAGCACTGGGGATGGTAGGTAAAGTGCTAAAATTACCTGCCAGTGAAGTTTATGGTGTAGCAACGTTTTACGGGCAGTTTCATTTACAACCCCGTGGGAAAAATATTGTGAAGGTATGTACTGGAACGGCCTGCCATGTTCGTGGTGGTGGGAAGGTTTTAGACGAAGTTTTAGCCTGTTTGGGTCTGGAAAATGGTGAATTAACCACAGCCGATTTGCAGTTTACTTTGGATCCGGTGGCCTGTATCGGTGCATGTGGAATGGCACCGGTTATGATGGTTAATAATGATGTATACGGGCGTTTAGAACCTCAGGATGTATCAGCAATATTAGCACGCTATAAAAATTCTGAACAGGAAGAAGGAGACCAGGGATGCGTAGCCTGAGCAAGTTGCGAACAGACTTACGTGCCAGGCAGAAGGAAAAGCAAAAACATTGCCGGGTTCTGATTGGTATGGGAACCTGCGGTATAGCTGCTGGAGGAGACAGAGTCTGGGAGGTAGTAAAGCAAAAAATAGAGGAACTTGAACTGCAGGTGGACATGGTCTCCACTGGATGTATAGGCATGTGCTATGCTGAACCGATCATGGAGGTTCAAATGCCAGGTGAACCCAGTATTTTTTATGGCAATCTAAGCCCGGAACAGGCCGAAGAGATCGTGAACTTTCATATTGCTAAAGGGGAAGTATGCTCTGATTATGTATTGGCACAGAATTCAAGGGGGGTTGTTCCCCTT
>DUSB01000118.1 GCA_012840625.1 Syntrophomonadaceae bacterium | reverse complement strand
TTTTGAATCATCCTATTATGATCCCCATGATGAACGGGTACCCGAATATATAAAGAAGATTTTTGCGGAAGGAGTCCCCGCTGATTTTATCCTTATCGGCGCCACCACCCGCAGTCCCCGGGAAATAAACCCGGCGCTGCGATCCCGGTGTATGGAAGTATTTTTTGAACCACTTACACCAGAAAATATTCAGGGCATTGTAAGTAACTCGGCTGTAAAGCTGGGTATAAACATAGAAACAGGTGTGCCGGAGCTGATCAGTGAATACTGTTTAGACGGACGTAATGCCAATAAAATACTGGTGGATGCGTATTCTCTGGTTTTAAATGAAAACCGGGGAGAGCTGACCAAACTGCTGGTTAGAAAAAGACATGTCCAGGAAGCGCTGCAGAGCAGCCGTGCGTCCTACTGCAACCCTATCAGGGCTCGGGAAGCAGCTGAAGTAGGAAGGATTTTTGGGGTTGGGGTAAGCGGTTACCTAGGGCAATTAATCGAAATTGAAGCCATTGCTTTTCCGACCCCGGATGGACAGGGTAGCATTCGTTTTAACGAAACGGCGGGCAGCATGGCCCGGGATTCCGTTGCCAATGCGGCATCCGTTTTTCGTAAAGAATACCAGGAAAACCTGGCTCAATATGATGTACATATTAACGTCGTGGGAGGTGGCAAGGTTGATGGGCCTTCTGCTGGAGCAGCAATCTATCTGGCTATCAGCAGCGCAGTCAAGCAGATTCCCATCCATCAGGATGTAGCTATTACCGGTGAAATTTCCATTCAGGGTAAAGTGCGTCCAGTGGGGAGCATACAGCAGAAAATACTGGCGGCACGCAGGGCTGGCATAAAAAAACTTCTTATTCCAGCTGATAATATAGCCGATGTTCCTGCCAGGCTGGAGGGAATTGAGATCATACCCATCGCTGCGATTCATGAAGCCTATCCCCATATTTATATGGGAAAAGCACGGCTTAATTGATATACATCCTGCAGGCCTACTGAGCAGCTGTTTTAACATTGAATATCATTCATGAAAGTGATAGAATGTTTTTGCACAGATACAATCCGGGCGCATAACTCAGCGGGAGAGTGCTACCTTCACACGGTAGAAGTCGCAGGTTCGAAACCTGCTGCGCCCACCATAAGAAGTAAGTAATAGCGAGGCTTTAGCCTCGCTAATTTTTTGCAGAAAAAGATTACTCGCAGGGAAGAATTAATCGGGTAAATCGAGTTTTAAGAGCCAATCACCTCTTATGGCGGCAATGTATTTTGCTTCTCTGATGCTGGTTAGAAGAAAATAATGAAATAAGAAAGGGCTAGTCTTATCATGGTATGGTTAGCAGAGTGAGGACAGTACCTGAAGCGGAGCCATAAACGGTAACAGCGACTCAAAATTGGGTGACGGAGGCCTGATGCAATATAATACAGCTGCAAAAGGCGGGGAGGGAATTTTTGTGTTTTTAAGATGAGAGGGGCAGGATTTTAATCTGCGGAGGGCTCAAAATAGAAAAATTTGACATTATTAATTAACGACTGTTATTATAAATAGTAAGAGTTTTAGGTGGATGGTGATCCTATGTATTTTCGGGTGGTAGTAGCCTGCGGACATATAGGGTGCCGGCGTGAGGTGGAGGTTACACGGTATTTTGAGGCGGACAGTGCCATAGATGCCTGGGAATCTGCCCTTATGATGCCCAGAGTTAAAAAGAGCCAGCGAAGCCGGGCCATACGCAGAGTTGAGCAGATTGATGTCATGGAATATCTGTGGGGGAAACTAGCGGAACGGGAAAACCCTTATTTACAAAACAAGCGGGTGAAGGCCGATCAGATCATCTAAGTTGCAGCTTGGTTATGGTCGCTGATAAAAGCAAATCATTTAATTCATACATAAACAATCCCTATAAAAACTATGGTGCAGTTAGGTTTCTGCCCAGTGAGCCCTGCCTGAAGAGCAGGGATTTTTCTTTTTGGTAAATAGATAGTTGGACGGTATAATAGAGCCGGGGAAGCCGCCGGGAGGAAGAACAAGGCCTGCAGGAGCCATATGTTACCGGAATGACTGGCATAAAAGTTACACACAAAAGGGGAAAGAACATGGAATCTGCAGTTTATAAATTAAAACGAATAGTAAGAATGCTACGGCTTATTGCATCCGGTGGGGTGGTTGCAAACATAGAGTTAAACCCTGGTGCAGAATGGATTGATGACTGGTTTGTACTGGAAAAAATTAATGACCAGACCTTTATTATTTCTGAACCGCGCTATTATTTGAAAAACAACTCTTATCTCATCCTGGGGGATTCACAGGCCATTCTTTTTGATGTTGGCAGCGGGAAAAGAAATATTGCTCCTGTTGTGAGATCCCTGACCTGCCTGCCGCTGACTGTAATCATATCCCACAGCCATTCTGATCATCTGGGAAGCATAGATGAGTTTGAAGGGTGCGCTATTGCTGACCTCCCTATTAATAGGAAGCATACCCGAGATGGTATTTTCACTCCTTCTTTTATAATATATTCCAATATATGCCGGCGCCCCAGGATCAGGGTACAGCGCTGGTTGAAAATAAATGAGCTTTTAGATCTGGGTAATCGCTACCTGAGAGTCATTCATGTCCCGGGGCACTCAGCTGATTCCATCGCCTTATTGGATCAGACCAATGGCATGCTGTTTGGAGGAGATTTTTTATATCATGGTAACCTCATTGCAACGGTGGGCGGTGATCTGTTTGATTACCTGACCAGTGTCCGCAGCCTGCTTGAATGGACAGAAGGAAACGAGCTCATATTTCCGGCCCATTATGCCACCCGGCTGCCGGCTGATCTGCTGCTGGATGTAGAGGCTGCTCTGGTAAAGATCATTGAAGGCAGGGTGGAAGGGCGCAGATATGTATTTAGTCGCAAATATTCGGTGAATGAGCAGGTAGGGCTTATCACCTCCAAACGCTTAATCCGATCAGCCGCCAGGAAGCTTTATCAGGCAGGTACAGAGCCGGAAGAGGAGTTAGCCCTAGACAAAATTCAACATTAAGGGAAAAAATATAAATTTTTTTATCAGAGATCACCAGCGGTGGTCTTTTTTTCTCCTAAGTATCTGCCAAAACAAAAATAAAACGGCATTACAATCCGCCCAGAGCCTGCCCCATATTATAAAAAATCGCTATAAATATAAGCCGCTGTCAGCTTACATAACATTGATAAAATGGCCGCAAGTTGAGAAAACTATGAGGGGTCAGCTATGCACATGCTGCATAGTAAGACCTGATCAACCTTTACGTTGCTCAATTGCCAACAGTAATCATGATTTTATCCAGGTATGAACTACATGGTGAAGGAGGTGATGCAGGGGTGGGTAAACAACGCACCGGCAGGCGCCAGGGCAAACAAAAACAGAATCAGCAATCAAACAATACCGAAAACCGCCGCGATCAGGAACAAAAGATGAGACGAGATGATGACCAGATCAGATAAATAGGAAGTTTAAAAGGAGCCCCGCTTGCTTACTAGGCCGGGGCTCCTTTCAGTTGTATACACTAAAAAATGTCAGGTAAAAAAGGATTAAGCAAACTTATGACGAATAGATAAGTAAATAATTACCATATAGCCATAAACTTGTAAAACATGATAAAGCAGGTTTAAAAAGAGGTGTCCGACATCTCAAGGGGGTTATTTAATGAGGGTTTTTACGAATGCGACCTTTCTATCCTGTGAAGAAAAAAACACCAGTTTTCAGGTACTGGTGGAAGATAGGGGCAGGATAGTCTTTACTGGTGATACCATACCGGAAAAATATATTGGAGCGGAAAAGATAGATCTAGAAGGAAAGTGTGTGGTGCCTGCTTTTGCGGATACGCATATCCATTTTGGTTCCTTTGCACTTTTTAACTTTGGTCTCGATCTGCGTCCGGCCCAGAGCTTTGAGGAAATGGCAGCCATTATCAATGACTACGAACAGAGGCGTCCGCGGGAGAAATTCTTGTTTGGGATGGGTCCATCACCCAATATCATACAGGAGAGCCGGCCTATACAGCGTGCTGAACTAGACCAAATGACCTCCCGCCCTTTATTGATTGAAAATTATGATGGACATTCTGCAGTAGCTAATTCAGCTCTGATCAAACTCTTTCCATCCGCAATAAGAAAAGACCCTGATTTTAACGAGCAAACAGGCTGGCTTTATGTGAATTCACACTATGAAGGCATTAATTACGTCAGTAAAATGATGAATCTTTTTTCCCTGCTTTCTAACATGATTGAGGCAGCTGATTTCATGGCCCGTAAAGGCATTAGTCTGATTCACAGCGTGGAAGGTAATGGTTTCCCCGGGGACAGGGATTTTACACTGGTGCAAAGGATTGTTCGTGCCTTTCCCCAGGAATTTCGTCTTTTCCTTCAGTCCATGGATACCAGCAAGGCCATTAAACGCAGGCTGCCCCGGATTGGCGGCTGCTTTGCCTGTGCCCTGGATGGCAGTTTTTCCGCGGAGGATGCCGCCTTACTGGAGCCTTATACTCATAATCCTGACAACCGGGGGGTGCTGATGTACAGCCAGCAGCAGGTGAACGAATTTGTTAAAGCAGCCAATCGGGCCGAATTACAGGTGGAAATGCATGCAGTAGGGGATGCTGCTTTTGATCAGGCGGTCACTGCCTATGAAGAGGCACTGAAAGATTATCCGCGTACGGATCACCGTCATACTATCATCCATGGCAACCTAGTCAACCAGGAACTGATCAACAGAGCCGCACGGCTTGATATTCATCTGGCTGTACAGCCAAATTTTCTATTCTGGCCGGAAGAACCCTATGAGTTTATGGAAAAAATCCTGGGCGATCGCGCCTGGAACAATCTCCCTTTTAAAAGCTACCTTGATGCTGGCCTGACTCTGGGTGCTGGTTCAGACGGCCCCTGTACCCTTCCTGATCCGATGCTATCCATTCATAATGCTTGCCATCATTTTAATCCCGACCAGCGCATCAGCGTGGACCAGGCCCTGAAAATGCATACCAGCTGGGCAGCCCGGCTGTCTTTTGATGAAAAAGAACTGGGTACCCTTACTCCAGGTAAATGGGCCCATCTAAGCGTTCTAAGCCAGAATCCTCTGGAAACGCCCCTTGATAAGCTAAAAGACATTACCGTTGACAGCGTCTATTTTCAGGGTAAGAAATACCAGGGAATGAGCCATTCCATAGCCGGACTGCTTTTCAAATCCCTGACCAGCTTTAAGCAAGTATAATTAAGAAGGGATAAAAGGTATAATAGGAAGCAGATGGCGGGCAGCACTGCTCTCCTATTTTTTTGCTTTCTTATGGCAGTCCTGACCATCAGGCTGGTGTGGCTCTTTGCTTCCAGCTTTGCAAAGATGGATTGACTTTCCCAGTATACAATGAAAGAGAACTTGTATGAGAAATGGCAGAAGTGGAAGGTTAAGCAGTAAAATATCCCGCCTCATCACCAGTAAAGGAAGCAGTGGAACCAGAATGAAGCAAGCATCACCAAAACAAAGGAGTCTATGGACAAAAATCGGCATCACCCTGCTGGTGATGTTTTTGATTGCAGCAGCATTGCAAATCGGACCGCACATAATCAGCAGCCGGACAGACCGTTCGCCGGCTCGACTGCTAGAAGGCATAGAACCCGACAGCAGCTCCACCGAGAAACAAACTCGGATCAAGACCATCCTTCAAGCCATGACTCCGGAGGAAAAGGCAGGGCAGCTGCTCATGTTTGGTTTTAGTGAAGAGGATGAGCATTTTATCAGCCAAATGATTAGCAGGAGACAGATCGGCGGGGTCATTATTTTTGAACGCAATGTAAGGGATGCTGGTCAAGTTATCCGTATGAATCAGGCCTTACAGCGGAGAGCCTACCTTTATGGCAGCCTTCCTCTGTTCATTGCTGTTGACCAGGAGGGGGAACCTGTTGATCGGCTGGGAAGCACGATTACCTGCTTCCCGGGTCCCAGAGACCTGGGCAGGCTAAACTCCCCCTATTATACCTGGATTGCAGCCCGCGATACCGCCAGAGAACTAAAAGCCCTGGGCTTTAATGTAAACTTGGCTCCAGTACTTGATATTGCCGGGGAAGATAGCATTGTATATGAGCGTTCATATGGTGATGCAGCCTGGCAGGTCTGTTCTCTGGGTCAGGCGGCCGTAAATGGCTATCGGCAGGGTGGGGTGATCCCGTGTGCCAAGCATTTCCCCGGAATTGGTTTTGCCGTGGATGATCCCCATGAGGGGACGGTGGAAATAGAAAAAAACCTTAATGAACTGGAAGAGAGTGATCTGCGCCCCTTTCGTCATCTGATTGCCGCCGGGGTTGAAATGATACTGGTAAGCAATGCCCTCTACCCCTCATTGGATCCGGAGGCCCCGGCCTGTTTTTCTCCCATCATCGTGAAGGATTTATTGAGGGAAAACATGGCTTATGATGGACTGATTTTATGCGATGATTTGGAAATGGGTGCGGCGCTATCCCATAACAGTACCGGCAGGCTGGCAGTTGATGCCGTTAAAGCCGGGGCTGATATCGTGCTGGTTTGTCATAGCCCGGAAAAACAAGCGGAAGCTTATAACGCCCTGGTAGAGGCGATAAAAAGTGGAGAAATAAACGAACAGCAGCTGAATGAAACCTTAAACAGGATCATAACGATAAAAATGAAGTGGCAGCTGGGATCCCAGCAGGCAGTACCGGAAAAAGCTGCAGCGGTAATCAAGAACCAGCGTCATCAGGAAGATGCACGGCAAATTATGACCGAACTCAACAGGAAAAAAGATAGCGATAACTGAATATTACCGCTGATAATGGATCAGACAGGAAAAAGGATTGGTAAATAACCAATCCTTTTTTGCTTGCCCTGTTGCGGGGAAGAATAGAGCCCAATAGTATTAGGAATACTATTCTTAAGCCACTGGAAAAATACTGGCAAACTTTAATAAAAAGGGAGAAAAAATTTATGAACAAAACAAATCCCCGCGAAATGCTCAATGCTTTTACAACTGGGCTGGAAACACTCAGTGGAACTCATGGCATACAGGTTAATGCTTTTATGAACCTGTTAGGATCCTGCTACCAGCCGGGGGCGATGGACACTAAAACTAAAGAATTAATCAGTGTCGCTATTGCTACCTACAATAGGTGTGAATATTGTATTGTATTCCATATATACAAAGCCCTGGAGGCGGGAGCCAACCGCCAGGAAATCATAGAGGCAGCCATGGTGGCAGTAGCCTTCGGTGGCGGACCATCTATGGCCTATACCGTTACCCTGCTGCTGGACAGTCTAAACGAATTTGCCCCCGACTTTAACCAATAAAAGTACAGTCAAGAATAGCAGCTTTAGCAGCTGCTATTCTGTCTGGAGGGTAGCTATGCTTATAAAAATAACCGCCGATCAACTGCCGGGTGAGGCCCAGGAAGCCAAAATAACCAGAATTTATCCACAGGTAGGAGAAGAAATACAGGCAGGCGAAAGTTTGGTAGACATGGAAGCCAACAAACAGAGAATGACCCTGAGTTCGCCGGCTGCAGGTATAGTAGAAGAACTGTATGTTGATACAGGACAAATCATTAAAAAAGGCCAGCTGCTGCTGACGGTGCAGGGCGAGAAGATGGAAGTCCAGACCACCAGTCAGACTGGCTTTAATTACTTTGGCAGCATGTTAAAAACAGAAAAAGAAAAAACTACCCTGCAAACAGATTTATGCATCATAGGCGCTGGACCGGGAGGATATGTAGCCGCTATCAGAGCAGCCCAAATGGGCAGTCGGGTTATACTGATTGAAAAAGATGAGCTAGGAGGAACCTGTCTTAACTGGGGCTGTATTCCTACCAAATGTCTGGTGCGCTCAGCCGAAGTTTATAAGACCTTACAATCAGCCGCTGACTATGGCTGCTCAGCTGAAAAAATTAATTTCAGCATGCCTGCTGTCATGGCACGTAAAGACGCTGTCGTAAAACAGCTGCGCCAGGGAATCGAAATTCTTCTTCATGCCAACAAGATCCAGGTGCTCAAAGGAAGCGCCCGGCTGCTTGATGCCAGGACCGTACAGGTACAGGGGCAACAGCAAGAGAGAAGCATCAAAGCCGACCACCTGATTATTGCTACCGGTTCTCGGATTGTCGACCCCCGCATCCCCGGCATTCAATTAAAGCAGGTCATTAACAGTGATATGGCGCTGCAGATGACCAGCCTGCCGAGAAAAATGGTGATCGTAGGGGGCGGGGTTATCGGTATGGAATTTGCTTTTATCTATGCCGGCTTTGGCGTAGAGGTCAGTGTAGTCGAATATGCGGAGGAGATTTTGATGAATTGTGATCAGGACATCTGCCGTGAAATTCACCGTATCGCCGAGCAAAAAGGGATAAAAATCTATTCCGAAGCCCGCGTAGATGCCATTTTATCTACTGAAGGGCAGGAATGTATTGTCGTATTTAATCAGGCGGAGGAGAGCAAATTTCTGGCAGCCGACAGAGTTCTAATGGCGGTTGGCCGCCAACCAGTAACCGAAGGCCTTGGTCTGGAGGAAATAGGAGTCCAGCTAAATGAAGATCGGCGCGGCATTCAGGTTAATGAGCGTATGCAGACCTCTATACCTAACATCTATGCCATTGGCGATGTTACCAACCAGGTCTTGCTGGCGCATGTAGCCTCCGCCCAGGGTATCGTAGCGGTAGAGAACATTATGGGGCAGGAGCGCAGCATGAACTATCATGCCATTCCCAGCACCATCTTTACCGATCCCGAGATTGGGATTGTAGGACTTAGTGAGGCCATGGCTGTGGAACAGGGCTATGAGATCGCAGTAGGAACCTTTCCCATCGAAGCCAATGGAAAAGCCCTCTGTCAGGGAGAAAGTCAGGGTTTTATCAAAATCATCAGTGAAAAAAGATCAGGGCGTATCCTGGGAGCCGCCATTATTGGATCACATGCCAGCGATTTAATTGCCGAATTAACCCTGGCGGTCAACAAACAATTAAACACCCAGGATATTATTGATACCATTCACGCTCATCCCACCACCGCAGAAATCATCCATGAAGCAGCATTGGCCGCCCGGGGACAGCCTTTGCATTTTATACCACGCTAGCACCATACTTGTTTCTGGAAAATATCCATCCAGAAATCTGCCGACATAAAGGATATAAATTTATGCTGTCGAACATAGTCCTTTAATAGCAGATTACTCCATATTATAAAATGCAGGTATGTGATTTTATACCTGTTAGGAAACATATCGGGAGGGATTTATGAATGAAGGTTTATACTAATGCCACCTTTATTTCCTGCGATGAAAACGATAGTATCTTCAAAGTACTGGTTGAGGATAAGGGACGAATTCTTTATACCGGAGATAACATACCAGATAAATACAGGGACGCAGAAATATTAGACCTAGGCGGCAAATGTGTACTGCCCGCTTTTGGCGACACCCATATTCACTTTGGCTCCTTTGCCCTGTTTCATTTCGGACTTGACCTGCGCAGGGCGGAAAACTTTGAAGAAATGGGTGCCATTATTAAACAATACGAAGAACAGCATCCCCAAGAAAAATTTTTCTTCGGTTTTGGTGTTTCGGCTCATACAGTAGCCGAAGGACGTCTGGTAGAACGTGCCGACCTCGACAAGATGACCTCACATCCCTTACTGATTGAAAAATACGATGGCCATGCAGCGGTGGCCAACTCTGCTTTGATCGAACTATTCCCCGAAGAAATCTTACGCGATCCTGATTTTAATGAAGAAAGCGGCTGGCTTTATGTCAACTCACATTATTTAGCTGTACAACACGTAAGCAAAATGATGAAGCCCCTCAAGCTGCTGGCCAACATGATCAAAGCCTCTGATTTTATGGCGCAGAGAGGGATAGGACTTATTCACAGTGTAGAGGGAAACGGCTTCCCCCGTGATACAGATTTCGATATGATGATGAAAATCGGCCGGGCCTTGCCCCAGGATTTTCGGCTCTACTTCCAGACCATGGAGCCCCGGAAGGCTATCAAGCGCAAACTTCCACGTATTGGCGGCTGCTTTGCCTGCGCCCTGGACGGCTGCTTCGGTTCAGAAGATGCCGCTCTCACCGAGCCTTACAGCCATGATGCATCCAACCAAGGAGTGCTGATGTACTCGCAGGCAGAGGTCAATGATTTCGTTATGGAAGCCAATCAAGCCGGTCTGCAGGTAGCTATGCATGCCATAGGTGATGCCGCCTTTGAACAGGCTTTGACTGCTTATGAATATGCTCTTCAGCGCCATCCCCGCGACGATCACCGTCATATCATTATTCATGCTGACCTAGCCAGTCCAGAACAGATCGAGCGAGCCGCCCGGCTCAATCTCCATATGGCAGTCCAGCCCAATTTTTTAAACTGGCGAGAAGAACCCATGGAATACCTGGAAAAAATACTGGGGAAGCGAGCTGATAAAATGCTCTCTTTCAAGGACATGCGTGAAGCTGGCATTAAACTGGCAGCTGGTTCCGATGCTCCCTGCACCGTTCCCGACCCGATACTTTCTATACACAATACCTGCAACCATCCCAATCCATCCCAGCGTCTTACCATTCAGGAAGCCCTGAAAATGCATACCATCTGGCCGGCTGAATTTACCTTTGATGAAAAAGACCTAGGCACACTGAGTCCTGGTAAATGGGCCAATTTTGCCATCCTGGATAAGAATCCCCTGGAAACCCCCACTGAAAAACTAAAAGACTTAAGCGTTGACGCCACCTACCTGCGCGGCAAGAAAAATGAAGGCATGAACCAATCAACATTGCGATTACTAATGCGCTCCCTGGTCTGCAGGGAGAAGATTTGACCACAAGGCCTGCAAATCTGAACTGCTCAATAAACGTACAAAACTCCCTACCGGAGAAAACCAGTGGGGAGTTTTATTTTTAAAATTTTTGCAAAAAAATCTCCAAAGGGTGACAAGTAGCTGTCACTATAAGAGGATATTATATAAAAAAGGGAAATAAATGCTAATATGGAATCATTATATTAAGTATAAAAATGCGAGTGATAAAAAATGAGAATTACCATTTCCTTTAATAGCGATCAGGAGGTTATGCTGCCTATTCATTACAACCATATTGTACAGGCATTTATTTACAATAACATATCTGATAAGGATTACCGAAGCTTCCTGCACACTACCGGATATTACCATGAGGATAAGCAATTTAAGTTGTTTACCTTTTCTCGTCTGCGGGGAAAGTTTAGGCTCCATAAAGAGGAGGGGAAAATAAGTTTTTCCCCTCCAGTTACACTGGTAATATCCTCACCATTGGAGCCGTTAATTACTGACCTAGCCGAAACTCTGATCAAAAGCGAACGCATATATTTAGGTAGAAACGTTGTTACTATTTCAGGCATTAATGTACACCGGGAACTCAATTTTGGAGAAAAAATTCAAATTAAAATGCTATCGCCAATAGTAGCCCATACCACAACATTTGATAACGGCAAAAAGACGACCAACTACTTTTCACCCTGGGATGATGAATTTGATCAGCTTATCAATATGAATCTAAGCAAGAAATATCAGATCATCTATGACCAGGAGCCGAAAGGCAAACTATTCGTAATACCAGGTGGAACCCAAAAAGACAGAATGATGAGCATCATTAATTACAAAGGATTCTATATCAAAGGTTATTCCGGCTTTTATTGGTTAGTTGGAGATCCTGATCTAATGAAAGTCGCCTATGACTGTGGGCTGGGATCAAAGAACAGTCAGGGATTTGGGTGCTGGGAGTTAATCTGATAAAAATATGAGCCTCTTAGAGAGTAACCTTAGGTAGACTAAAAATACAATAATCAAAAACAAGTTTCGATTCCTGTAGGCACTTCTAAAAGGCTAGTTAAATATTAACACAGTATTGAAAATGTCTATAT
>DUSB01000117.1 GCA_012840625.1 Syntrophomonadaceae bacterium | reverse complement strand
CGAGGAATCCATACTAAAACAGCACGCTCAATACTGGGATGCAGGCTGGCTAAAATCATGGTATCACTGCGTGAATTCAATTCTCCCGGCCGAGCATCAATTCCAAGAATAAGGATATTAATATCCTTACCCCGATCCGCTTTGCTTTCAATGGATTCAGCGGACAGAAAGCGAAAATGATCAACAGGTAGCAGGATGACCAGCAGACAAAAAATAAGCAGTAAAATTACTGTGAAAATAAATTTCTGCTTGGATTCATTTTTCATGAACCGCATCCTTCTTCCAGGCTTTTCTCTCACTATATGTATGCCATCACGAGGAAAGTCATGAATAAAGACCAAACCGCTTTCGGCCTTAAAAGACGGAAAGCGGTTTTACTTTTTATGGTTTAAAGCTATTTTTATTGTGGAACTGGCTTCGGCAGTGTATCCACTGAAGATGTGTCTGGTACCGATCCGGGTGTTTCAGGCCCTGTTGGCTCCTTTTCTATAGGATCCGGATTGCTCCCCGGTACATCTGTATTCGGCTTGTTAGGGTTGGTACCTTCTTCTGGTTGCTGTTCCTCTTCGGATTTTAACACATCTGGATCTGCCACCGGCGGCTCATATTCAGGTAATTGCTCCGGTTTAACCTGAGGTCTGCGGCGTACCTCTTCAGGAGGATCCCCTATTACGTCAAATTTTTCGCCCGCCAGAACTCGTTCCACTAATATTTTAGCTATCTCCTCATCGGCCAACCAGTATGATATACCGGTGTCAGGATCAGTATAAGGATATCCCGGTAAAGTCTGGGTCATAATGCGATCGGGATCAAATTCATTGGCTATCCCTGCTAAATAGATCATTTCCTTGGCGGGGATATTGGTATCAATGTTTTTAGATAATTCCGGCACCAACTTGGGCAGCTTGGTAATGGTAGAGGTGGAAAACATTTCATCCGCCAGAGCCAGCAGGAATTTTTGCTGACGCTGTGTCCGGCCAATATCTGCAGTCGGTCCACCACGATATCTTACATAATTTAAAGCCTGCTGCCCGTCTAAACGCTGAACCCCCGGGCTTATATTAATGGCCAATTCTGGATGCTCCCTATCATAGTGAATCATAGTGGTCTCCACATCTATTTCCACTCCACCCAGGATATCTACAATTTTGGCAAAGCCATCAAAATTGGTAAGTACATAATGCTTAACCGGAACATCCAGAAGATCTCCTACCACCCGGCATGCTTCTTCCGGACCCTCCTGATAATTAACACTATTAATTTTGGCCCAATTCCCCCGGGAATCTTTTATGCGTGTATCACGGGGAATAGATATTAAGGCAACTTTTTTTTCCTGGGTATCAATACTGGCCAGAATCATGGTATCACTACGCGCACGTTCCTCACCCGGCCTAGCATCCGTACCCATAAAAAGAATATGAATGGTTTCCCCGGGACCTGGTAAAGGTCCACCCATACGATGACCAAGCTGATTACCTATCCAGGCACCAATTCCAAACGTTACTAAAAAGATAATGGCTACTGTAATTAAGAATTTCCCTTTACGCTCCATAAAATGTTACCTCTCCCCGGCTAATTTCAGTATTAATTTATTAAGTTTACCCCAGATAAACGAATACTGTCTATGAGAATCTTTGCTAATCTGTTTTTTATGTATAATTATGTATAAATAATCCATTTATTGGGTCAGCTTGTCCTCCAAAGCCAGCAGCTCTTTGCCTAGGCTTTCCCATTTTTCTAAATGCCGGGACAGCTGAATCTGTAAGCAATGATACTCCTGCTGATGTTCCTTAGAGGCATTTGCATCCGCATAGATCTGAGGATCTGAAAGTATATCTTCCAGTTCCTTTTGGCGATATTCCAGGTCGGCAATAGAATCCTCCAGAGCTTCAATTTCTACTCTTCGCTGCCGCAGCATTCGTTGGATTTCTTTTTGTTCGCTATAATATTTCTGTTCAGGCTGACGCTGTGCTGCTTGCTTTTCCTTCTCCTCCCTTTCCTGCTGGTGCAGTTTCTCCTGAACTTTCCGGGCATAATAACTGTAGTTTCCCCAGTAACGCTTGAGCTGTCCCCCTTCAAAAGCCAGGACCTGATCTGCCACCTGATCAATTAGATAACGGTCATGGGAAACCAGTAAAATAGTACCAGGATAGGCAGCCAGCATTTCTTCCACCACTTGACGGCTGTCAATATCCAGGTGGTTGGTAGGTTCGTCCAGGATCAAAAAGTTAGCCCCGGTAAGAATGATCTTGAGTATTGCCAGGCGCCCCTGTTCTCCACCGCTTAAATCCCTGACCCGCTTGAAAACATCATCGCCGCAAAAGAGCATAGATCCTAAATAAGTACGGGCCTGTTCAATGGTCAGGTCAAAGTTATATATTATTTCATCTAATACAGTACCATCCATATGCAGTGTTTCATGAGCCTGGGAAAAGTAAGCCATATCTACCCTGCTGCCTAATCGGACCTGCCCGGCATCAGCCTGAATTTCCCCGGCAATGATTTTCAAAAGGGTGCTTTTTCCACAGCCATTGGGACCGATTAAAGCCCATTTTTCCCCTTTTTTAATTGTAAAGGTAAAATCACGCAGCACTTGTCGGGATCCATAGGATTTACTTACCCGATCAACCGTTAGAACATCCTGAGCACTTTGCCGGCGCAGGGGTAAATGATCCCATCTTATGGATAAATTTTGCCCGGGTGCTTGCAAACGTTCTAAACGGTTTAGCTGCAGCATACGACCCCTGGCCTGCCGGGCTTTGATACCCGCCCCATACCTGCGAATGTACTCTTCTGTGGCCTGAATCTCTTCCTGCTGCTTATCATAAGCCCTTTGCCGGGCTAAATCATCCGCCTGGCGTTTTTGTATATACATAGAGTAGTTTCCTTCGTAACTTTTAAGCTTACCTCCCCGAATCTCAGCCACACGTGTGGCCACGTGATCCAGAAACATACGATCATGGGAAACGACTAAAACCGTACCCGGATAAGCTTGCAAAAAACCTTCCAGCCATTCCACAGAGACCATATCCAGATGGTTGGTGGGTTCATCCAGTAAAAGCAAATCTGGTGACAAAGCCAGCAAACGGGCCAGATTTAACCGTGTCTTTTGCCCGCCGCTGAAATGATCCAGCTCTTTATCAAATTCCTCTTCTTTAAAACCCATACCAATTAGAATATGGCGGGCAGTACTTTCACATTCATATCCACCCGCACGCTCATATTCCTCTGTTACCCTGGCATAAGCGGCCATCAAGCGCTCTAATTCTTGCCCTTCCACGCGGGCCATTTTTTCTTCCATCGCTCTTAAGGAACGACGCTGCTCCATCAGGTAGGCAAAACTCTGCATAACCGCTTCCCAGGCACTTATGCCTAGCTCCAGCTCGGGCATCTGCTCCAGATATCCTAATGTCGTATCCGTTGACACCATAACCTCACCCTGATCAGGCTGCAATTGTCCTGCCAGACACCTGAGAAAGGTAGTTTTTCCTGACCCGTTACCCCCGATCAAACCTACCCGCTCATGTTTCTTTATGCTGAAAGTAATCCCTTTCAGAACGTCTTGTTCACCAAATGCTTTACTGATTTTTCGACTTTGTAAAACGATCATTCCATCACCCGTTATTGCTGCAAACCATTCCTATCTCCATACAATACTATACACTATATCATGTTCTTTCTTACACTCAAAAAATGGTACGGTCTGTAACAATATGGCGATTAATAGAATTAATGCTTGGTTTTTCTAGCTATTGTAGCGCCTGTTTTGCTAATTTATTTAAAACTTTATTCCCATGAGTAAATTGGCATTAGCTTATTTATCAGCCAAACGTTTTTATGTTAAATTGGGGCTGCCATTTACTATACCGATCCTGTTCAGAAAAAGCACCTCTCAACGAGCCAAAATATACCTGATCATTATGATAGCTTTAGGATCTCAGCTGCTTTCCTTTCATAGGAAAAGTCATAGGCAGAAGACAGATTTCAGCTGCTTAATACAAAAAGCCCCCCTGCATCCGCCAACCCCATACAGGATTCTGCCGCTGAAACCGCACCAGCAAGCAATCAACTGGAGATAACTCAGATGCTTCAGTTTGCTTTTTTTACCGGGGTGGTTAAAGGCCCGGACCTTTTAAAAAGGTACCGGGCCCTGGAGGGATAAACTATTGTTTTTCCTCTACATCAGTCCAGAATTAGATAATTGGTACTGGCTGTGGCAATCAATTTCCCTGCCTGGTTATAGGCCTCCCCGGCCATATGTACCGCTGTTCTTCCCCGGTGACATACCCTGGCAGTAATCTTCAGTTGATCCCCCGCAAAAATGGGGCGCTGAAAACTGGTCTCCAGATTAATGGTAGTAGTTGGCTTCTGGCTTACCATGTCTGACAATGGGCCAAACACGTTATCAAACGCTGCCACAATAAAGCCACCCTGCATACTGCGATTGGGGTTTAGATAGGCGTCTAAAACTGGGAAAGCTATGGTTAAGGATTCCGACAGCTCATAATCTATCACCTCAGCCTGCATGGTTTGGAAGCAATTTGGTACTTTTCCCACCTTTTGCATCAACTGTTCCAGGTCTTTTTTCTCCGCCTCCATTTCTTCTCCTCCTTGTTTCACTCCATGACGAATCCCCGGAAATTCTAAGATTTCTCGTTTCATCTTACCTGCTAGCCTATCCCCGCTGGCTTCGTCTGCGCTGGCCAGAATCTTCCTGACAACTTTACTGTCATTACGGTTTGGCCTGCAGTGTGAGTGGTATATCAATTTTTTTACCCTTGCGCAGTACCTGTATGGTGATTTTTTGACCTACCTTTTTCTTTTCAATAAAATCTTGAACATCCGTGCCTGAACTGATCTTCTTCTTATCAATAGCAGTAATAAGATCCAGGTACTGCAGCCCCGCTTTTGCAGCCGGACTTCCTTCTATGACTTCAACAATAAGAGCACCTTCTGCAGTCGAATCTAACTGCAGCTGCGCAGCAACATCGGGTGTCATATCGATCATACGTATTCCCATATAGGGACGTATGACTTTGCCACTGGTCATCAAATCTTTCAAGACACCTTTAGCCGTGTTAATAGGAATAGCAAAGCCAATATCCTGGGCCTGAACATTTACCGCCGTATTAATGGCAATGACTTCGCCTTTCATGTTTACCAGTGGACCGCCACTATTGCCAGGGTTGATGGCAGCATCGGTTTGAATAAGGTTTTTATAGTTACGATCTCCAATAGTTATAGGGCGGCCCTTGGCAGAAACGACTCCCGTGGTAACAGTATGATCCAATCCATAGGGCTGCCCTATGGCCAGTACAAAATCTCCCACCCGCATTCGGTTTGAATCTCCCATAGGCAGGGTGGGGTAGCCGCTTCCCTCTATTTTTAAAACGGCCAGATCCAGTTCATAATCCTGTCCCACCACCTGGGCCGGTAGCGATTGTTTCTTGTCCGTCAGCTTAACGTAAACCTGATCAGCATTATTAATAACATGCTGGTTGGTAACGATATACCCGTCTTTGGATATAATAAATCCGGTTCCAATACCGGTCTGATATTGAGATTTGGGCTGCATTTCAAAATCATCCCCAAAAAATTCGCGGAAAAAAGGATCATTAAAAAAAGGATTGCCTGGATTAACATTCACCTTAAAACGGGCTTCTATATTAACAACTGCCGGGCTGGCCTTCTCCACAATATCCGCCACACCCATCTGACCTGCTCCGGGTAAAAAAGCCGCCTGCTGGGCTTCATCCTGCGCACTTACGGCCGCTTCTTTTTGCGTTCCCAGTAAACCTGATAAAAAAGGGGTTTCAGTATTGTTAGCTACCACAGCTCCACCCAACAGGAATGCTAAAACAATAATAACACCATAGCCTAGAAAAGATTTTCTCATTACCTGCACTCCTTTCCTATTAAATTAGTCTTTTTTTTAAAAGAAACTTTTTATAAATATTAACACATCCTTCACTATGATTTAAAAAGGAATTACGGATAAAATATAATATAACCGCCCATAACTAATAAACTTGACCTTCTATATCAAAGATTACGATGCAGACACCTAGGCACCATGGTAGAAAATAGAGAATTTCTAAAAATTTTAATAGAAATCTGCTATGATAAGACTGTTATGAATTAGGACTATGTGGAAAGAACTACGCTAATGGAGGATCTGTATGAATTCGAAAGATGTTGACACCGCCCGTATTGAAAAAGCATTCCGTGAAATAATCGAAGCCCTGGGTGAAGATCCTAATCGAGAAGGCCTGCAGGATACTCCCAATCGAGTCGCCCGCATGTACCAGGAAATATTTTCGGGAATGGAGGTAGATCCCCGGGATTATCTAACGGTTTCTTTTACTGAATACCATGATGAACTGGTCATGGTACGCGATATCCCTTTGTATTCGATGTGCGAACATCATTTTCTTCCTTTTTATGGTAAGGCTCATGTAGCTTATATTCCTAAAGGGGGAAAGGTGGTTGGAATCAGCAAGCTGGCACGGGTAGTGGAAGCTTACGCCCGCCGTCCGCAGCTGCAGGAAAGATTGACTTCGCAAATTGCAGATTGTATCTTTGATACCATTCATCCCCGTGGTGTAGCTGTTATTATCGAAGCTGAGCATATGTGTATGACTATGCGGGGTATACATAAACCTGGATCAAAAACAGTTACTTCAGCTGTTAGAGGGGCTTTTGAAACGGCCAAACAAACTCGAGCTGAACTTTTTTCACTCATTTTAAATAAGTAAAAAAAAGAGTAAAAAAAGCTGAAACCGTACGGTTTCAGCTTTTTTTAGCATTTAGAATAAACCTATAATTTCTCCGCTGGGAAGAATATCAATCTTCTGGGCGGCAGGTGTTTTCCCCAGACCAGGCATGGTCATAATTTCACCGGTTAACACCACAATAAATCCCGCACCAGCAGAAAGCCTGATGTCGCGAATGGTTACATCAAAATCAACAGGCCGGCCTTTTAGATTCGGATCATCGGATAAAGAGAATTGTGTTTTAGCTATACAGATAGGTAGATCACCGTAACCCAGAGTTTCCAGCTTATCAATCATGGTATTAACAGCTTTATTGTATTGAACATTGCGTGCCCCGTATATCTGGGTACAGATGAGGTTAATTTTTTCTTTAATAGGTAGATCCAATTCATATAAAAGCTTGAACGTACTGGGGGTTTCAGCAGCTTTGACTACTTTTTTAGCCAGATCAATACCGCCTTCACTACCCCGGGCCCATACCTGTGATAAAGCTACTTCCACACCCATGGCAGCACACCGTGTAATAACGTAGTCTATTTCTTCCTGGGTATCGGTAGGGAATTCATTAAGAGCTACCACGGTTGGCAGACCATAAAGCTTCATGTTCTCTAAATGTTTTTCCAGATTACTAAAACCAATTTTGAGAGCTTCTAAATTAGGCTTATTCAGATCCTCCCTGGCTACCCCACCATGATTTTTTAAGGCACGTATCGTTGCTACCATTACAACTGCATCCGGCTTCATCCCGGAAAAACGGCATTTTAAATCCAAAAATTTTTCCGCGCCCAGATCAGCACCAAAGCCGGCCTCGGTAACCATGTAATCGCCTAATTTAAGTCCCATTTGAGTAGCCATAACACTGTTACAGCCATGTGCTATGTTGGCAAAGGGCCCCCCATGAATGAAAGCCGGTGTATTTTCTAAGGTTTGCACCAGATTGGGTTTAATGGCATCCTTCATAATTAGGGTCATGGCACCTGCAGCCTGTAAATCACCTGCTGTAACAGGTTGTCCATCATAAGTATAAGCTACTACTATCCTTTTAAAACGCTCTTTTAAATCCATCAGATCGGAAGCAAGACACAAACAGGCCATTACTTCTGAGGCTACAGAGATATCGAAACCCGATTCTCGGGGCACGCCATTTACCCTTCCCCCTAGGCCGACCACAATGTTGCGCAGAGCCCTTTCATTTAAATCCATGACCCGCCGCAGCACCACCTGACGGGGATCAATGTTCAGGGGATTACCCTGATGCAAACTATTATCAAGCATAGCCGCCAGTAGATTGTGGGCGGTACTTACAGCATGGATGTCTCCGGTAAAATGAAGATTAATATCTTCCATAGGCAGCACCTGAGCATAACCGCCTCCGGCTGCTCCTCCTTTAACTCCAAAGCTGGGTCCCAAAGAAGGCTCTCGCAAAGCAATGATAGCTTTTTTACCGATTTTGTTTAAGGCCATACCCAGACCTACACTGGTAGTGGTTTTGCCTTCCCCTGCAGCGGTGGGAGTAATGGCCGTAACCAATACCAATTTTCCATCCGGTCTGTCTTTAATACGTTCCCATGTCGGCTGGGATATTTTGGCCTTGTATTTCCCATATAGTTCAAGATCCTCTTCGCCAAGGCCAATAGACTTGGCTACCTCAACAATTGGCAGCATACGCGCCGCTTGAGCAATTTCGATATCACTTTTCACACACCCTGCCTCCTTTAACAGTACAAATCTATATTTAATTTATTTTTTATAAATATCCGTGGGCTCGCAGGACGTCCTCAGACCGGTCCTTATCCTCACCAGCAACCAGAATAACCGGACCGGTACACCCCATACCACTGCTGGCATAAATATTATTTTCCCATAAAGAGCGTACTGCATCATCAAGTTCTAAAATGTCAATACCAGCAATCTGTGCATCGCATACTTTTTCAGGTGGCATGGTAATATCGGCTTTTTTCCTTGTTGCCGCCGCAGGAGCCTCCGGTAAAAGCCATCCTGCTTTTTTGGCTTTTTGTATCTCCTGCTGCCGGATCTTATCCCACCTATTTCGTGCCATGGAAGCACAATACTCAATAGCGTTGGCTGTCACTGGTGTTCCTGATGCACGTGAAAGAATACATACCAGACGATTGAAATTTTCTCCAATTCCTGGACCATATCCATAGCCTATTGTTTCATAGTTGCCCCCACTTGTGAAGGCACTAAAAAGTTTTACTAACAGGTTACCGGTCAGCGTATCTGTTACCACAATATCTACACTGCCGGCAATAAGATCATTGCCGCGCAAAATATGGCCCTTATCTCCACGCTGTGATTCCCCCCAGGTAAAATCATATCCGTTCTCCTGCATTTGCAATAAATGTCTTTCTACTTGCCTGGCACCTTCTATATTTAGAATCCCGACAGCAGGATCGCTTACCCCATCCGTTTTGGCGGCAATAATCCCATAAACAGTATTCTTAATCATGGCCTGTACACGATTGGTATCACTGCTTCCAGTACTGGTAGCTATATAAACAGATTTACCCCGAGCGGGAGTGGAAATTTTTCCTACCGTGGATACACCAATAGGAAAAGGATAATGCATGGTTACAACTCCGTCAATAGTTTTCGTATCTAATAATTCCTCCAGGGTCCCATGCACGTCAGCTTCATTATCGGCCAAATAACAGGGAAAGCGATCATCCTGCTGAGAACCGATAAGAATCACCTGTAAATGACGATCCTTTGCCATGGCCAGTTCGGCACCCCGGATTAAATCCTGCGGATTTACTTCTGTGCCCAAAGTGGTTAAACCAATGCAGGTCTTTTTCCCTCCCTGGGGATTACGTATTTCTTCGGCCACATCTAGCAGAGTTTCACGAAATAGCTCCCGCATTACAGCTTCGGTCATTTTTTCACCTCCCGCTCAATGACTCGGCCAAGTTCTGGAGGGATTCAGCCACCAGAGCCCGAATCTCTTTTTTTATCTCGTCTTTATCCATCAGCTCATCATCAGCTGCCTGACCATCATTCTTTTCAATAATAAAGCTGATCCCATCAAAAAGATCCGTCATACGCCCTAAGAATAAACTGCCCTTGCCAATGATCATAGCCCGCCTGGCCCGACCCTCTTTTATAGCTCTTAAAATGTGCCCAATAGCGGGAACTCCGGAGGGAATATGTCCCTGAGTGGGAGCAAACCCTATCATCCCATGCTCGGCTGTAAAGGACATCAGTTGCGATTTTTCTATTTCCCCCCTTTTAACCGCCATAGCACCAATCATTTTGTAATTGGCCAGAGGAACATCACCGGCTCCAGCTGGCATAGTGATTTCACTATTCTGCAGCTCCGGAGCATATATATCAACATCAGTTATTTTCATATCGTGTTTTTCCAGCGGATCCACCACAATAGCCTGAATAACAGCCTGAGGAGCTGATCCTGATCCAATTTTGTGTTTACCAATAATATCAGTACGTATGACGGGACTCTTACCATCGTTTTGACTCACCAGTACGGCATAAGCTCCCAGCATAT
>DUSB01000007.1 GCA_012840625.1 Syntrophomonadaceae bacterium | reverse complement strand
TATAGATTGTATCAAGATGCATCAGGTGGGGCTTACCAATGTGGTTGCCTCGCTGGGAACCGCTTTTACCAAGGAACAGGCTTCTTTGTTGGCGCGCTATGTAGAGAAAGTAGTGGTTCTTTATGACGGAGATGATGCAGGTAAAAGAGAAGCGCTCAGGGCGATTGATGTACTGACTCAGCATAATTTGAAGCCAGAAGTGGTTAATTTACCAGCCGGACAGGATCCTGATGATTTTTTGAATACTATTGGTAAAAAGGACTTTTTATCTTTTATACAGAATAATACCATTAGCCACATTGAATTTAAGTTAGACTACTATATGCGTAATCAGCAGGTACAGGCACTGAGCGTGGAGGACAAAGTAGGTATGATTCATACCCTTAAACCAGATATTATCTCTCTATCCAGCGCGATAGAACAGGATTATTATATTGATATGATCGCGCGGCGGCTGCGGCTAAGCGAAAACCAGGTACGTAAAGAGTTTAGACAGGGTCATAGGTCTGCCAACTATAGGAATAAAAAAGAAATAAACAGGGATAATATTGAAAGCGGAAAATACAGCATTCAGGAGAAAATCCTGGCAGCTATGATAAAGGATGATGAAGTATTTACGAAAGTACAAAAAGAGCTGGGGCTCAACTTCTTCGCCAATCCAGATTACAAAGCTTTGGCTCACCTTTATGCAGAGTTACAGGGAGGAAAAGAACAGAATATGCAAGACATGAGTAGGATTGCAGCTGAAGAAGGTTTAGATAAAGCTTATGCACGCATATGTATGGCTATGGAAGAATCATTTCCAGAAGAAGACTGGATGATTGATGAGTTTATATATCGGGTGCAGGCTAAAAAAATGGAAACCTTATGGCAGCAAATGTTTACCAGGCTGGAACAATTGGAGCAGGATGGTAATTTTGATCAATTATTAGTGTTTATTTTACAGATGAATAAGCTGATAAACATAACCCGGGAAGGGGGGATACAATGAAACCAGATAGCAAACTTGCAGAAACGATTTCGAGTTTAGCCGAAAAAGGAAAGAAGAAAAAACAATTAAGCTATGAAGAAATAACAGAAGAACTCAAGGACATTAAGCTGGAGCCGGACGAGCTGGATGATATTTTAGAGCATCTTCAATCCCTGGGCATCAATGTAGGTGCTGAATCAGAGGAAGAAAATGAAGAAAGCAAAGATGAGAAAGAAAAAGAAAGCGTAGAAGATGAAGAAGTTGTTGTTCCGGAAGGCGTTGAGGTGGATGATCCGGTGCGGATGTACTTGAAGGAGATAGGCAGGGTAAGTCTTCTAACTGCCGATGAAGAAATTGAGCTGGCACGCCGTATTGAAGCCGGTGATGAGGAAGCAAAACGGCAGTTGGTAGAGGCCAACTTGCGTCTGGTAGTTAGTATTGCCAAGCGCTATGTAGGTCGTGGTATGCTGTTTTTGGACTTGATTCAGGAAGGTAATCTGGGATTAATGAAAGCAGTGGAAAAATTCGATTATACCAAAGGATACAAATTTAGTACCTATGCTACCTGGTGGATTCGTCAGGCCATTACCAGAGCTATTGCTGACCAGGCCAGAACCATCCGCATTCCGGTTCATATGGTAGAAACCATTAATAAATTATCCCGGGTACAAAGAAGCCTATTGCAGACGCTGGGCAGAGAACCAACCCCCGCTGAAATAGCTGAGGAAATGGATCTCAGTGTAGAAAGAGTTATTGAGATCATGAAAGTAGCGCAGGAACCTGTTTCTTTAGAAACGCCTATTGGGGAAGAAGATGACAGCCATCTGGGCGACTTTATCACCGATGAAGAAGCCGAATCACCAGAGGAATCGGCTTCATTTGTGCTGCTACGTGAGCATATGGATGGGATTTTGGGCACTTTAACCGAGCGTGAAGAGAAGGTACTGCGCTTGCGTTTCGGCCTTGATGATGGCAGACCGAGAACCCTGGAAGAAGTAGGGCAGGAGTTTGGAGTTACCCGGGAGAGGATCCGTCAGATTGAAGCTAAAGCCCTGCGTAAATTACGCCATCCCTCCAGGAGTAAAAAGCTGAAAGATTATATCGAATAAAAACAGTAACTAACCCTAATTCATTGACTTTATAGGTTGACACTACCGGAAAATGCATATATAATATTCATCGTTGGGTCAATTGTTCCTCGATAGCTCAACGGTAGAGCATCCGGCTGTTAACCGGAGGGTTGCAGGTTCGAATCCTGCTCGGGGAGCCATTAGCAGGTTCAGGCGGTATCCGTAAACAGGTTACCGCCTTTAATTTGAAAAGCTCTATGCGGATTCGTTTTTTCTCTTGACCTGCAAAGAGTTCTTAGGTATACTATCTTTCGCAGGGTTTGGAGAAACCCGGGCCTATAGCTCAGCTGGTAGAGCTACCGGCTCATAACCGGTTGGTCCCAGGTTCGATCCCTGGTGGGCCCACCAACCAAAAATTAAGGCAGTACCTCAGCTCAGAGGTACTGCCT
>DUSB01000116.1 GCA_012840625.1 Syntrophomonadaceae bacterium | reverse complement strand
GAGATACAGCAGATGTTTCTGCCGTATTTACATCTGTAAAAACTGAACAGGAACTGTCTGCCGGACAGGAGTTTTTAGAGAAACTAGGCTATAAAGAGGATATGGACACCAAGCTCCTGCCGCAAGCAGATGAGTTCGTATTCAAATATAGGCTAATTTTGCTTCTATTTATGGTTGGGTCGGCTTTTTTACTTTTGGGAGCCTTCTTTTGGTATTTCAGCCGGCAGCAGCAGGAAATTGAACAGGCAATCTCTGCTGTACAAAGCTTTTTGGGCGGCAATACTTCCGAACGGATAGAAAGTGATTATGAAGGAGGATTAGCTAAATTATTTTCTTCTGTTAATACTATGGCAACTTCTTTAAACACACATATTGAAGCGCAAAAACAGACGAAAAATTTTCTTAAAGATTCTATTGCAGATATTTCGCACCAGTTGAAAACCCCTCTTACCGCTTTAAAAATGTATAACGAAATTATGCAGGAAGAAAGCGAAAACCCTGATACGATTAAAAAATTTACTCTTAAAACAGATGATGCACTGGAACGCATGGAGGTTTTGATTCAAAACCAGTTAAAAATCACCAGATTGGATGCAGGCACTATTACATTTGATTATAAGGAAACTAACCTGCAGGGACTGCTGCAGAACATAACTTATAGTTTTGAAACTAGAGCCCAAAGAGAGCAAAAAACCATTCTTTTATATGGAGAGAAAAATGTCTCCCTTTTTTGTGATGCCGATTGGATGACAGAAGCTGTAAGCAATTTAGTTAAAAATGCTTTAGACCATACAGATAAAAATGGAAAGATAGAAATCAGTTGGGAAGAAACACCTGCTGTCACTAAAATAACTATCAGAGATAATGGAAAGGGTATTCATCCGGAAGATATTTTCCACATTTTTAAACGCTTTTACCGCAGCCGCTTTTCCCAGGACAAGCAGGGAATAGGTCTGGGACTTAGTCTGGCTAAGTCGATTGTAGAAGCCCATAACGGCATGATTACGGCAGAAAGCACCTTAGGTCGGGGGAGTGTTTTTAAACTTAGCTTTCTAAAGGCTTAATAAGCTAAAAAATCCGCGTCTAAAAGTCATTCCCTATAAATACCCAAGCTTACAAAATTGTAAGATAAAATACATCTCAGAGTAAGATGGACTTGATATTCTATCCTTATAGCAAACGCAGAAAGGTTGAATAATCAATGGAATTATTAAGAGTGGAAAATCTCTATAAGACTTACGGAAGCGGAGAAACAAAGGTTGAAGCTCTTAAAAATGTATCTTTTTCCGTGGCTAAAGGTGAGTTTGTTGCTGTAGTCGGGGAATCCGGTTCTGGTAAAAGCACTCTGCTCAATGCGATAGGTGCGTTGGATACGCCGACTGCGGGCAAAATCTTCATAAACAACCAGGATATTTTCGCTATGCCGGAGAAAAAGCTGACAGTTTTTCGCCGACGTAATATAGGCTTTGTTTTTCAGGCATATAATCTCATTCCGGAACTAAATGTAGAACAGAATATTATTTTCCCCCTGCTTTTAGATTATCAAAAGCCGGAACCAGAATATGTAGAAGAAATTCTGAATTTACTGGGGTTGCAGGACAGGCGCAATCATCTGCCCCGTCAGCTTTCCGGCGGTCAGCAGCAGCGGGTTGCGATCGGACGGGCTTTTATTACTCACCCTACATTGGTACTGGCAGACGAACCTACGGGAAATCTCGATAGCAAAACCAGCAGTGATATGATTACCCTTTTTAAGTCTATGTCCAGGCGTTTTCAGCAAACTATTATTGTCATCACCCATAATATGAATATCGCTTCTGCTGCCGATCGTGTTCTTCAAGTTTCCGACGGTGTACTCAGTGATATGGGGGTACGGGCGGAATGAAAAACTATTTAGAACTGGTAAAAGAATACGGTAAAGTGCATAAAGACAAAAACCGCATTACCATTATTTGTATTGCTATTGCCGTGTTTTTGGTAACTGCAGTTTTCGGCCTGGCCGATATGGCGATTCGGTGCCAAACTATAAGTTGTATTAAAACAAATGGCGATTATCATATGATGTTAAAAGATATTGACGCTAAAACTGCAGAAATGATCGACAGTCGGGTGGAGGTAGCTGCTTCAGGCTGGGTCAAGAACTTCAGCGGTAAAGATAATTATACAATTGACGGGAAATTGCTGGAGATAGTTGGTGCTGACGAATCAATGAGCAGGGAGATGGGAATTAATGCTGTAAAAGGGAGCTACCCTCAAAAACCTGATGAAGGATTGCTGGATCAGCAGGCACTAGAGCAGTTTTCCGTACCCATTGGGGGGCAGGTTTCCATTACATCTCCTGCAGGAGATTCTCATACCATTAAGATTGTGGGTACTTATGCCGATTTTGCCTATCTGAAGGAAGCGGATTCCCACGGCCTGGTTCTGACTAATGACGGGCTGTATCAAATTTACGGGAATAATACTAAAGACCGCTTTTTTGTTAAGTTTAAAAACGGTGTTAACATGAGGAAAACTATTGATGAGATCAAGGAAATCTATCAGCTTTCAGATAAGCAGGTTGCTGAAAACACCGTCTTGCTGGGTATGATTGGACAAAGCCGCGACAGTTATATGATGCAGCTTTACAAGGTGGCGGCGGTTTTATTCGTGCTGGTACTAATTGCCGGAGTGCTAATGATTGCCGGTAGTTTTAATATGAATTTTTTGGAACGTATCCAGTTTTTCGGGCTTCTTCGCTGCCTGGGGGCATCTAAAACTCAGGTAAAAAAATATGTATTATATGAAGGTATCCGGTTCAGTTTTAAGGGAATCCCTATAGGCCTAGTAACAGGCACTATTACCGTATGGGTTTTGTGTGCGTTTTTAAAATATGTACACCCTACTTTTTTCAGCGAAATGCCCTTGTTGGGTATTAGTGTGGTCAGTCTGACTGCAGGAATTGTGGTAGGTTTCTTAACCGTTATTCTTGCCTCCCTTTCTCCCTGCCGGAAAGCAGCCCAGGTTTCGCCGCTCAGTGCAGTAACCGGCAATATCGGCCGAACCCAAATACCGCAAGAGAAATCAGCAGTGAAGACCACCCATACACGAGTAGATATAGCCATGGGAATTCATCACGCTCTGGCCGGTAAGAAAAATATTATATTGATGACAGGTTCTTTTGCCATCAGTATAATATTGTTTTTGTCCTTTAGTGTTTTAGTTAATTTTATGCATCAGGCACTTACGCCGGTAAAACCTTATGCACCGGATATTTCCATTGTCAGTGGCGATAATACCTGTTCACTCGATGCCGATCTTTATGAGAAAATCAAGGCTAACCCGGAAGTTAAGCGGGCTTATGGTCGGATGTTTGCTTACGATGTGCCGGTTACCGGCGGCGGGAGTGACGCTAAGATTAATTTGATTTCTTATGAAGAAAATCAATTTGGCTGGGCCCGGGAAGAGCTTTTGCAGGGAGATGTAGATGAAGCTGCAGAGGAAATGAACAGTGTGTTGGTTATCTATGAAGATGATTTAGACTGGCAGCTCGGAGATATGATTACTTTAAAACTTGCTTCTGGAGAGAAAAAAGTAAAGATTGCTGGCATTTTGTCTTCTAGTCCCTTTAGCCGTATTCCCGGAACGCAGACTGTTATCTGTTCGGAACAAACATTTCAGCAGCTTACCGAAGAACAGGGATATACTATTATTGATATGCAGCTTGTTCGGGGTGCGGATGATAATACAGTAGCACAGATACGCGGTTTAACAACTCCGGAGATGAATTTCTCCGACCGAAGGCAAGGTAATGCAGAAACCAAGATGGCATATTATTCTTTCGCTATTTTTGTTTATGGATTCCTGGTGATTATTGCTTTGATTACTGTGTTTAATATTATCAACAGCATGAACAACAGCGTTGCGGTCAGAATGAACCAGTACGGCATTATGCGGGCAGTTGGAATGTCTTATAAGCAGCTTCACCGCATGGTGACGGCGGAAGCCGCAGCTTATGCGGTTTGCGGATGTTTAGCCGGATGCATACTCGGTTTACCTCTGCATAAAATATTATTCAACTCCATGATTACCTATCGCTGGGGTATAGCATGGCAAATTCCATTTACAGCAATTATGATTATTGTGGGGATTTCGATTTTTGTAACCTTCTTGTCGGTTATCCGCCCGGCAAGGAAGATTAGAGATATGGATATTGTGAATGTAGTAAACGCACACTGAGACACGTGAGACACGGGGACGGTCCTGCTGTCTCACTTCGGGGGAGATGAATGCGACAGGGGACGGTCCTACTGTCGCATGATGAGACAGTAGGACCGTCCCCGTGTCTCACTAAATTGATTGGATTCTGAATATGAATTGTTCCACCAGATAGGGGTCAAATTGGGTACCGGCTCCATTTTTCAGTTGTTCCAGCGCCTCCTGGAAGGACAGGGCCTTACGGTAGGGCCGATCGCTGACCATTGCATCAAAGGCATCGGCAATAGCCAAAATCCTGCATTCAATAGGGATTTCCTCGCCTTTTATTCCCAGCGGATATCCGCTTCCATCCCACCACTCATGGTGCATGAGAATCCAGTCAGCGATAGGAGCCAGATCAGGAGAAGTCCGGGCAATACGATATCCTATTTCACTGTGTTTTTTCATTTGCTGATATTCTTCCTTTGTAAGCCGTCCCGGTTTTAATAGAATGTGATCGGGTATGCCTACCTTACCAATATCATGGAAACGCGCCAAGAGGCACAGGGTATCTATCTGATGATCCCGGAAATCAAGGTCGTCAGCCATCATCCTAACCAATCCCTGCAGGCGATCAGTATGTCCTTCGGTGAAATAATCGCGAGCTTCCAGTGTTTTCATAACCAGATCTACCAGGGTGCTGCGCATGCTCTTGTGCTGGAAAAGTTTGCGGTGGTGCATATGCTGTACCGCTTCGATGATGGTATCAGATATTTTATATTGGCTATCAAGACGTACGGCTGAACCCATAGAAACACTGAGCGGAACCTCTGGTTCAGTATGATTGTATTCTTCGATACTCTTTTTGATCTGATGGCAAAGTTCTTCTGTTTCATTTATGCCCAGCCCTGGTAAAAGCACAAGATATTCATCGCCGCTGGATCGAGCTATGGTCCAACCCGGCTGTTTATGTTTTTTTAGTATATCTGCAAATACCAGCAGCAGCTTATCACCGTTTTTTTCTCCAAAGGTATCATTGACTAATTTTAATCCATCCAGATCGCAGACGATTACACCTATGGGAACGATCTCTTCTTTATCCAGCTTTCTTACTCGTGTCTCTACATAATAACGATTATGCAGGCCGGTCAGGGCATCATGTTCAGCCATGTGCTGAAAACGCTGTTTACTGTGACGTAATTCTTCGATCAGCTTACTAACATCCTGGTTAATTTTATCAAAGCCCTGAAATAAAGTACCAATCTCATCCTTACTCTGGCTGTAACCTTCCCGATCAACAGTACTGAAATTTCCTGCTGCCATCTCCTGACACCTCCAGGCAGCATGCAGCAGGGGGCGGCGGAGCTGGCGACCCAGGTAAAAAGCCAGCAACAGGCCCAGTAAAATAGCCAGTACCGAAGTGCCGATGATTCCTCTCTGCATGGTATTTAGTTCTGCCAACACTTCATCTTCCACGGCGGTAACCGCAATCGACCAATCCGTTCTCGGTACTGGCGCAAAGCCCATTATTTTCCGCACCTGCTCAAAATCATAACTACCCACCCCGGCTATATGCTGAATCATGCGTTGTTCTAAACTGGCCAGCTCTTCAAAACCTTCATCTGTCCGCGCTTCAAGAATATGGTTTTGCGCTTCCTCCACCCGCTTAAATTCAGGGTGAGCAATGGTATCGCCCTGGTGG
>DUSB01000115.1 GCA_012840625.1 Syntrophomonadaceae bacterium | reverse complement strand
TTCTTCAAATCCTGGATTTCTAGATACATATTCCACCCTTCTATGATCGTCATTTCTTCCCCCTCCGCTATGATAAAAGCTGTTTTTATTTCCAGCTCTATCATAACGATTTTGGAGGATTATGGTAAATGATGTTCATTCTTATTTGTTGTTTTCTGTCCATTTTAGTTTAGCGGTTACAGCAACTTTTATAGTAATTCTAATGATGTGATTAATTTATATCATAAACTATTACATTGGTCAGTAAAACAAAAATTATTTGATAAATGTAAGTCTTATGGAAACTCTATTGGAGGTGGGAATAATGACAACGTCAGATGAAGGATTAATTTACTCCGAAATATGGGAAGTAATCAAAAAGTGGATTGATTCACGGAGTGATCAATTACTCCATCAGGCTGTTAAAATGTTATCCGTAATAGATCCTTTAAATATGCCGCAGGAGGCTTGGCAATACTTGAAGGAGATTGCATATAAGATTATTGATGGGGAAAACCAAATTATACATGAAAATACAGATGCATATTTATTTAGCGCTTTCGAGAACTTCTATGGATGGCTTTCGGCAGACGAGAAAGAGATTGCCAAAACAATAGCTCTAAAACTTCCTGATATTAACGATAGAGGCTTGTATGAACATTTTGCAACAATAGCAACCCAAGTTGATAAAAGTACCATTTTATAAGAGCCATTGGGGTTTGAACCTTCGCAAACTTTTTTTACTTCCATTTCCAGAAGTTTAGCCAGAAACTCTTCATGGGTCTCAGCATCAATATTTCCGTAATTCCTAACAATACTGTTACCCCAGCGTAGTTGTTTGCAATAGTCTTTAATCACTTCTTTCATCGTGTTCTCACCTGCAGAAAAACATTATAACAGTAAGATCCGGGGTATATATTGCCGGTGATTTTATGCCGGTAAATGTTAGCGGCATAAAATCATTAAACGATGGTTCGGTTAATCGGCGGTAACTTAATAAGATACTGTCGGCAGCTGCTTTGCAAGAATCCATAGTTTCTAATAAGCAGGTGGTGGTATCCATATCAGTTTCGGTAATCATCCGGACAAGTAAGCGAAGACTCTTCTTTTTCTCGTCGTAGTCCAAACTGGAAAGGTATTCATGCTAGGGATCAGGTAACTCATGATAAAATCCTGTATATTTTAAAGCATTAGGACGTTTTGCCAGGGTAGTCAGGTAGGGTAGCTAGTCCATTAGTTCCTGTCCCTGACCATAGAGCCGTTTGTGGGTTACGATTGTCTGGTACTTTTCATTAAGTATCTCAATCCGGTGTGCACGTAGTGTTATGTATACTTCCTTTTCCGCCATTGTGGGGAAGCGGAATAAATATTGCCGTCATAACGCAGACTCCACACATTACGCAAAGAGGCTCCATTTGCCGGTCTTCATGTGTGTTCGGGATCGTCTCTTGATGTTATCGATGAACAAGCTGTGCGTCTCGTTATTCTAAGACCCGAAGATGAGTATAAGGCATCTACACAACACAATAAAGCCATTCAAACTGCGGAAAATATCCTCAACAACAGGGGAACAGCGCCTCGCATTTATCATAATATGCTCGCATTCATTGCTCCCGACCAGGAGCTTATGACATCGCTCAAACAAGAGGTACGTCGTTATCTCGCGTGGCTATCTATTAAAGGTGAAGTGAAGATTTGAACCTTGATGCTGCGCAGAACCGTGAGACGGACAATAACCTGCATCGCAGCAATGATACGGTGGATATACGCATTAAGGAAACGTACTGTTGGCTTCTTGTGCCCTACATTGATCGTTCTGTTGATATGAAAAACTTTGTATGGGATGTAATCCGTATCAGCGGTGGTAGCGACAGTATTGTTTCCAAAGCTTCGAAGAAGATGATTCAAAACGAGGCTCTTATTACAAAATGGGCTCCGGCTTTGTTGCTCATGGAACTGGATAACCTACTCTGGCGTGAGGAAGACAGCATCTCCATCAAAAAGCTTTGGGAGTATCTCTGTACCTATTGTTATCTACAACGTCTGGCCGATTATTCGGTACTTGAGGAGACAATCCGCAGCGGTTTGAACTCCACCGAGTATTTTGCGATTGCTGCCGGGAGAAGTGAGGAACGCTTTATTGATCTGAAGTACAATCAATATATTGGCATCATTGAAAACTCGGCCTACTTGGTGAAAAATGCCGTAGCCCTCAAGCAAGTTGCAGAAACTCAAGCAAACCAACCCAAACAACCACCGTACCCGAAAGGAGAAACACCAACCCAGGATGGTGGAGAAGTACCTGTAACTTTCCCGGGCAGTATTTCAACTCCCGGTAATGCACCAACTTCACCGCCACAACCGGAACAAATAAAAAACACACACTTTTATATGTCAGCCCAGTTAGATACAACGAGAATCAACCGCGATGTACAACGCCTTGTTGAAGAGGTGATCAGCCACCTAATTTCAGTGGATGGCTGTGAAATGCATATTTCAGTTAAATAAGGTCATGCTATCGGCCAAAACAGGCCAGCCTGTCGGTTAAATAAGGCCACTGTATCGGTGGAATTCTGCATCTCTGTCGGAATGGGGGCCACCTATCAGATAGATAGCCCCAAACCATTTAATGTATTAGGAGTGATCACTAGGGTTAATATTCGCATCATCAGTTTTTTGAGTTGTTTCTTCCGAAGCTTTAATGCCATGGCGCTCCCTCATGGAAGATTTGCCTTCTACCATAATTTCAAAAGAATTATGAATGATGCGATCAATAATTGCTTCAGAGACAGTGCCATCTTCAGGGGTTCCAATGCGCTCATACCAACCTCGTGGATCAAACTGCGTGCAAAAGATGGTGGACCCGCCCTGTGTTCTAGCTTCAATGATTTCAAACAAATCCATGGCCTGCTCTGTCGTCAGGGTTTTAAGAAGCCATTCATCTATGATAAGTAAATCCACTTTTTGATAGGTTCGGATGATCTTCTTAAAGGTTCCCTCACCCCGTGCTACTACCAAGTCGTTAAGCAATTCTGGCAGGCGGATATACCTCACTTTAAGAAAGTTACGACAGGCTGCTACACCAAGGGCACAGGCAATAAAAGTTTTTCCGTTTCCCGAGGCTCCTTCCAATATGATATGGTGTCCTTCCTGTATATAGCGACAGGTGGAGAGCCTAAGCATTTGAGACTTGTCCAGCTTTCTGTCTTGAAAATACTCAATATCTTCCATGCATGCATTGGGATACCTAAAATCAGCTATACGGATTAATTTCTGCAGTTTGGTTGAGCGACGTTTTGCCCATTCAGTGTCTACCAACATACCAAATCGGTCTTCGAAGGAAAGTCCGGTGAAAGTATCCGCATTTTGCAACTGGGATTCAAAGGCATCGGCCATGGTTCCTAATCTCATATCATGTAATTTGTCAATGGTTGTCTGATTAGTCATTGCGTTTACCTCCAAAGTACTCAGCACCACGTGTAAATGCGTATGCACTGTCTGATTTGGGCGCTTTTGTATCTAATTTAACTTTATCTTGACCTGTTTTTAATATGGTCTCAATAGTTTTGATACTCGGCTCCGGTGTATAGGCCAAGGCACGATTGCAGGCATCTTCTATCCTTAATGCAGAATATTTGTCGGCAAGTTTCATCAATCGACTGCAGGATTTGTACCCCTGTTGTTCCACCTTACCGGCTGATAAAAAAGCCTGTACAACCACCAGCGTGGCTGTTCCAACGTTAATTGCCCAGTCCTTGAAGGTATCTGAATTGTAGGCCAAAAACCTTCTGTGGTTCTCCGGCATATGCTCCGGGAGAATGATTGGATCCTTGAGCACTTCGTGACGCCGCACATGGGAGGCGACGCGGCTACCTTGAAAGAATACTTCTATGGTTTTACTGTTGGTCCGAATGTCCACGGTATAGCCAATCAAAATGTAAGGTACAGAATACTTGTTTTTATCAACCCTTATGAGATAATCAGGTTGTATGGTGGCAGTTGACCAGACAGCCAATTCATACGGGGAAGCGGGTAATGGTAGTAAAAAGGTCTTTTCTTCATCAAGAAAAGCAGTCAGCCTGCTTCCATTTTTCTTCTGAAAAGGCTCTTGGTTTAACTGCCCAAGCTTTTCCTGAATAGCATCATTCAGTTCTTTGAAAGTAAAGGCTTTGTAGTTTCTTAAAGCTGCAATGACCCAAGTCGTAACAACACCAACGGATCCCTCTGCATTCGGTTTGTCCTTGGGACGTGCCGGTCTGGCTGGTATGATGCAGGTGCCGTAATGCTCGGCCATTTCTGAATAGGTTCTGTTGAGAATAATTTCTTTCCGTGTGTGAGAAATGACACCGGTCTTCAGATTATCAGGGACCAGAATCCGGGTGACCCCGCCAAAATACTGAAACGCGTTAATGTGTGCAGTGATCCAGTTGACACTTTCCATACTGGGAAAGGCCTCCACATAGGCATACAGACTACAGGGTAAAACAGCTACAAAAACATAAGCGGTTGTTGGTTCGCCAGTGATTCTGTCATAAACCGCGAGGGTTTTCCCAGCCCAATCGACCTCCATCATTTCGCCGGGCTTTCGCTTGATGCGCATGGTGGCTTTGGTTGTGTTGACATATTTACGATAGTAATCACAGAACTGCGTATACTTGAGGGGGATCAACTGTTCCGAATGACATTGCTCACAATACTCTGCCCACAATAAAGTGAGGGTAACACCTGGCTTCGCCATTTCTTGAAACATGGCTGCACAATCAGGCATTCTGCGTTTAGATTCGGCTCTGCTGGGATAAAACAAATCTCGAATGCTTTGGTTGGATAAGTCGTCTGGCAAAGGCCATACCAAACCATGCAGATCAGCCAGTTTGTAGACAGTACTGACGGTGTCCCGGGAACAATGGGCGCTTGCAGCGACCTGCCGCTGGCTGTAATCGAGGCTTCTAAGCCTCAAAATCTCTCGATAATTCACCATGATTATCGTCCTCCTATAATGATTTCACACTATCATCAGTGCGATAGTTACATTATAGGTAGATACACCAATATATGTAGGATGGCCTGGTCGACCGATATTAGTGGCCTAATTTGGCCGAGACGCTGGCAGGTTTTCACCGACACAGCGGTACTGTCAGACCGAAATATTCATGAAATAGAAGTATCGCTTGAGGTAAATGCAAAAGCTCCCGACGGGCTATCACACCCAACTGTGAGGACTATAGCTGAAAACTGCCGGACATTAAAAGTACAGGATTTTGGATTTGATGATTGAGGATTTTGCATCCGTTAACAATTTAATCCGGATTAAATTGTTAACGGATGCGGGGCAGTTTCTTCAATGTGGATACGCCAATGCCCCATTTCGAGGAACATATCTACTCATAACCACCTTCTGCAAACATCTTATTAATGCTATGAGGTAAGAATTCTTTCTGAAAAATTCTATTCGTAGAATTAAAATTCTGCGTCGTATATCCTTCGGAATAGTGCTATATTATTCGTAGAACACCCTGCCTTGTCGATTTTAATTATTCGCAGAACACTCGAAAATGAAATGAGACTTCCATGAGTCATATAGAAGAATTTACTGAATGGCTATATGAAGAAGGAAAAGATGAGAAAACCATAAGGGCTTATCAGACAATCGTGAATCAATTTACAGAATGGCTCACAGCATCTACCGAAAAGCAAAACATTGCTGAAATAAAACCTATAGATGTGAAGGAATACCTGGGTTATATGAAGCACCACCTAAACCGCTCTCAGGCAACCATTAATAAAAGCACTGCCGGTCTGAAAACATATTTTGCTTTCCTTTGCGAAAAGACTTATATCAATGACAATCCTATGACTAGAATCAAGCTACAAAAACTAAAGTCAACCGAACAGACAAAAGGGGTAAGTAAGTGGTTAACCAAGGAAGAACAGCAGCGTTTTATCAGTTATGTAGAATTAGAAAAGAATGAATTCAGACGCCTTCGGAACCTGGCAATTATTGACTTGATGCTTTATTGCGGACTTCGCGTCAGTGAAGTTGAAGAATTGAAAATTGAGGATATCAAGACAAACGGACATATGGAGATTACTATTCGGGAAGGCAAGCATGGAAAATATGCAACCGTAATTTTGATTGACAGGCATAGCAAGAACTTAAAAAAGTGGCTAAAATATCGACAGGATCTGGAAAAGGGATACTACCTTGAGTCCCCTTACCTGTTTGTATCTGAAAGATCCGGCAAACTGACTTCAAGAGGTATTCAGGTTATGGTCAATAAATATGCTGATCTGGCAAGCATGGAACAGGTCAACTGCCATCGGTTCAGGCATTCATTTTGCAAGAATCTTGCTGATGCCGGGGTTAACATTCAGACCATTGCAGAATTAGCTAGGCACGAGAATATAAACACCACCAGACTTTATGTAGAGAACAGCCAAGAAGAACGAATACGGGCTTTAGAGAAGCTCATCTAACTCGGAAGATAAGGGGATAGGTGGATTATTAGAGGCTGGGATACAAATACTGTTATAGAAGGAAAATACAATAATTAAACTGCAAATCGGTAATTCAACTGCTTAGGGTTATACGCCATGTGGCATGATGGAACTGAAGGTGAAAACAGACTGGATTTTGGAGGTGTAGCTTATGAAAAGCAAACTACCAAGACAAATAACAATAAGGGTAGGATAGGTCTGAGAAATTAATAAGTATTTCTATTGATGCATCAATAGAAATACTTACTTGGATGAAGCCTATCTTGACTCTGATGTAGCATTATTTATAATTAATAGAAGAAAAATCAAAATGCAATTAAAGAATTAATCGAAAGACGTGAATCTATAAGCCACCTAAAAAAGAAAAGGAGTAGTTACCGCTAATGTTGAAAGAGAGTGAGATTTTAAAATTAATTTTAGGTTATCTGGAAACCTCCGAGGAAAATCAATTAATGGCAGAATTAGCTCTCCCTGCCCAGCTGGAGGCCATAAGAGACAGAGAAGATTAAATTACCAGCTTCTATTTTGCGTTTTGGAAGCTTTTATTTATATTAGGATGTATTATTATATAGTTTGAAAATTAATTGCTTGTAAAGCAATTAAGAGGCAAGCCCGGCTAAAGCTGGGCTTTTCTGTATATTCCATGAATTGGAGAACATTTGCAGGAGTGGCACCAGGCTACTTCACCTTCAGTTGGATGGGCAACAGCTAACTTTTGATGCGGAACCAGTTATTTTCAGCAGATCTAGCCACGTATGATTACTCTCCTTTTTTCATGCGAACTTTCACCATTAGTACTAGGGCGTTCCCTTGATCAAGAGGTACTATATCCCATTTCTCAATACCCTCAACGGCTTCTACCGCATCCGCTGGGACGATTCCGACCATCGGCACAGTAGTATGTACAACTCTACTCCGCGATCCGTCATACGTAGGTACTTCCTGCCGTGCCAGAGCAGCGCGTAGTAAGCCACCGGGTAGGTTAAGCACCTCAGCAACCTGTGTGATCCAAGTATAGCTCTGCTCATTCTCGATGCCCCATGGGGAAAAACTGTTTAGACTTTCAAGCCAGTTCAGTGGCACGTTAGCTTTCGCAGAAACTTCCTCGAGGGTCATGTTCAACTCTTCCAGACGATCTTCTATGATCTCAGTAGCTAACTCCCCGGTAAGAAGATCAATTGAGACGTTGAGAGCGTTAGCGATATCCTGTAACGTGCCAAGACTAGGATTATAACGACCGCTCTCAATATCAGCGAGATACGACCGGGAGATCGCAGCTTGTGTAGCCAGCTGCTTCTGTGTCATGCCGCGGATAGTTCGGATGGTTTTAACTCTCTTACCAATATTTTCGCTCATATTCCCCCTCCCACTGGGTAGGTATTTCCCGACCTCTACCCTTATTTTACCACTATTACCCCATCAAAGTATCGGTTATACAAGAAGAAAATACAGTACAGTTAAAGTGCGGGGGAAGATGCTGCTACGGGATTATTACAGATCCACGTCACCCCCTGATATTGATATACTCCGTCTGTGGAATCCCTAACGCGTCTGGCTACTTTTTTTATTAGACTTAAAATTGAGCTATTCTTTGTCACGCTTTGCCAGAGACATGCAGGAGAACAGGAAGGCCATTAGAAACCAGCCAGATCATTCTATGATGCCGGATCAACCTGGCGGCTCCATTCGAAAACTTAAGATCTCATCCACAGAATTGTCTCTACTATATTTCCCTTCTTTTTAATCCCGCCGCAATTACCTATTTTACTGAATAAATTCTGATGACAAATCGGATACAGGAAGGTCTAGGTAGCAATCAGTCGTGTTTTAATAGCTACGTTACTGCAGAGTTACCCTTACGTTATAACCAACAGGTAGTAACATAGTATTCACAGGCATTGTTATTCATTATTACTTATTAAAAGGAGGAATTAAAGATCACTAAACAAGCAAATCAAAAGAAGAAAACAGATATGGATTGGGGAGACTTGCCAGCATTTTTCGGCCCAAGAGAGTTAGCTCCGTTTTTGGGGATTGGCATCACCAAGGCCTACGAATTAAGCAAATCTGAAGGTTTCCCGGCGATGCGAATAGGGAAAAGCATACGGATCAGTCGGGAAGGTTTACAGCGGTGGGTTTGCGAACACACCGAACAGGATCTCAAGCGCACAATATAATTGTTCTCAAAAATAAGCCCGGGTTCGCCAACCCGGGCGGAAAGGAATTTATTTTGACTTTTTATAAGCATAACACTTTTGTCAATGAAATCAAAAGATTAATTCGTATCGAAAGATGGACTTTCCTAGTGATTGGTACTATTTATTCAGAATCTTGCCTGGATCGACTTGCAGTTGTTTGGGCCTTAAAAACTAAAGAAGAATATGCCTTAATGTTAGTTGAAGAAAGTCTGGGTGTTGTTCATGAATATAGATGAACTTGCAGCCCGGTGTGTTGATGAGGAGGAACGGCATAAGAAAGAACAAAAAAAAATGAAAGCCAAATTGATCCCATCGATAATTAATCTTGCGGATGTAGAACCCGAAGAAGTTAAATTTCTGTGGGAGCCCTATATACCTATAGGCAAGCTGACGCTTTTGGAAGGTGATCCAGGGCTGGGGAAGACCTTTTTAGCTTTGAGTATATGTGCAGCTATATCGAAAGGTTGGTCATTACCTGGACAAGACAGTATCGGTATGCAAGTTAAAAATGTTCTTTTTATGTCGGCGGAGGATGGATTGAGCGACACATTGGCTCCGCGCTTGGAGAGGATGGGAGCAGACAGGAGCAAAATATATTGCATGACTGGGTGGCGAAAGAGTGAGGATCAGGAACAGGAGCAGGCTTTTACTCTTGCAGACATCAGCGTATTACGCATAGCTTTGGAAAAGGTTAAACCCATAATGGTGGTGATTGATCCCCTTCAAGCGTATATTGGAGATATTGATTTGCATCGAGCAAATGAGACCAGACCGGTAATGATGCGCTTGGCGCAAGTAGCCGAAGAGTATGAATGTGCAATAATGAGTATACGCCATCTGTCAAAAAGTGAGGGAAGTAAAGCTCTATATAGAGGTATAGGCAGTATTGATCTTACCGCAGCAGCAAGATCTGTAATCCTGGTAGGTGAGGAGCCCAGTGGTAAAAAAGCCATGGCACACACAAAAAGCAGTTGTGCCGAAAAGGGCGCAACGCTAAATTTCAACATTGAGCCAGAAAAAGGTTTAGTTTGGACCGGAACAAGCAACTGCACGGTTGAAGATATTTTGGCAACGCCAGGCAGAAATAGCAAAGATAAAAAAGCAGAATTGGATAGGGCAATAGAGTTCTTAAATGAGGTTTTATCCGATGGGCCCGTAACGGCAAACGAAGTGAAAATGCAGGCAGAACAAGTGGGTATAAAAAAACGAACGCTAGAACGGGCAAAAACAAAACTGGGTTTTAGAGCATTTTCGAATGATGGAACATGGTACTGGCCCCAACTTTAATGCGCGAAACTCGGCAATGTTGGCGCGCATGGCGGACTTGGGACTAACCTCGAAAGAACGGGCTTTATGGAAGACCGCCAAGTCCGCCTAACAATATAATTTGGCGGGGAAGTTTAATCCGAGCCTGATGGATTTGCTGACATTAGTACATGTTGTTGAAGGCAGGGCAATTAGAAAGGAGAAGAGCAAATGGGCAAAGAGAAGAAAAGAACACGGCGAGATAATCATGACGGAACCATCAGGAAGCGAAAGGACGGACGCTGGGAGGCGCGGTTATTGACCGGGTATGATGCAGAAACCGGCAAACCTAAGCTGCAATGCTTTTATGGCAAAACTCGAAAAGAAGCAAAAGAGAAGCTGGACACAGCCAGAGCTAAGATGCACCTAGGAGTATATATCGAGCCACATAATAGCACACTGGGTGAATGGCTGGATGCCTGGCTAGAACGGTACATGAAGGTTAAGCTCAGACCCACCACCTATGAAAGCTATGAGATGCTTATAAGACTTTACATTAAACCGCACCTGGGAAATATCCCCCTGAAGAAGCTACAGGCAAACGATATTCAAGCCTGCTTTATTTACCTACTGGAAGAAGGCGGCAAGGATGGAACCGGGCTTTCAAGACGTACAGTGCAGTATACCCGGACTGTATTAAAGGCCGCTCTATCTCAGGCAGTAAGAGAGGAACTAATAAACAAGAACCCTGTGGACGTGACCACACTTCCACCAGGTGAGCAGAAAGAAGTAGAAACTTTTACTCGTGAAGAAGTGAACCACTTCCTAGAGGTAGCGCATAAAGAGCGGCTATATGCCGCCTTCCTGTTAGCGGCTGCCACAGGTTTAAGGCGTGGGGAGATACTAGGACTGCACTGGGACGATGTGGAGCTCGACGAAGCAGAACCTTATCTAACCATTAATCGAACCCTGGTAGAAGTGCGAGATCCCGAAACTAAAACAGTGACTATAGAATACCAGGATCCTAAAACACCAAAGAGCAGGCGGACTATTCCAATTATCCCTATGGTGGCCGCGGAATTAAAATCACACCGGGTCAGGCAAGCAGAGGAAAAGTTATTCTTTGGCAAGCACTACCATGACGAAGATTTAATATTCTGCACAGAAGACGGTAAAAAACTTTGGCCATCCAATTTTAACAGGAAATATTATAAGATCCTCAGTGAAGCAGACTTAAAACACAGAAAGTTGCACGCTTTAAGGCATACCTTTGTTTCACTTCTAGCAGAAGCCGGTGAGGATATGAAAACCATTCAAGAACTGCTCGGCCATGCAAAATTATCTACTACTGCGGACATTTATACTCACATATTTGAAAAGACAAAAAGAAAAGCAGTCAACAATCTGGAAGGTGTTTTGAAGGTTGACCACAAAGACTAATATTTGTGGTCAAATTGTGGTCAAATGGCAAAAATAAAGAGCTTCCAGAATCTCTGAAAGCCCCTATTCTACTATGGTGGGCCATCGGCGACTCGAACGCCGGACGCCCTGATTAAAAGTCAGGTGCTCTGCCAACTGAGCTAATGACCCACAAATATGGCTGGGGTGGCTGGATTCGAACCAACGCATGACGGAGTCAAAGTCCGTTGCCTTACCGCTTGGCTACACCCCAACGGTAAAGAGTATA
>DUSB01000114.1 GCA_012840625.1 Syntrophomonadaceae bacterium | reverse complement strand
AGCGGCTATTGGACTTTGATGATATTTCTCACTGTTACTAGATATAATATCAAGCCTGATGGCCTATTAATATCCATTCTTGATTATATATTAAACCAAACGATGATTGGCATCCGGCTGGCATATTATGAACGGATTTCAGGCAGTATATACCATATATGAACCTGTGGTATATACTATTTTTACATATAGAGCAGAGCTTTGCCCTGGGATCCGGGGAATTAATAATATATCCTGGTTAAGGGAGGTGATTTTAAACAGGAAAAATTTGAATATTGGATCGCTTCTACACCGCTAGATCACCAAACCAGAATTTATATGCGGGCAGGGATTAATATTGAAGTCTTTTAATGAGGATTCCGTTGGCGAAGAAACCTTTTATGTGGCTCTTAAAAATTGGAGCATTACACATGGCCGGGAACAGGAAAAACATTTTTATTAGAGAGGTAGGAGTAATAATGAAGGCTAAAAGCAAAGTGAATTTTATCATTGATGCCATTATGTTTTTAAATATGATGGCCTTAGCAGGAACAGGATTTTTAAACCGTTTCGTATTGCTGAGCGGTAAAGCGGCCCGATCAGTATATGGCCAAAAGGTACAGATGACCATGCTGGGGCTTGGAAAAGAATCATGGAAGGATATTCACCTGTACCTGGGATTCCTGTTGCTGGGGCTCCTGGTTCTACATATTGTGCTGCACTGGCAACAGATCGTGTTGCTCTACCGCAGGCTTATCGATACGGATAAGATGCGCAAGGTTCTCCTGGTAGTTTTTGTTATTGTCAGTATTTTGCTGGTAACTTTCCCCTTCATTTTCTCACCGGTGGTTGAAACGGGGGAAACCTTATACCAAGGAAGAGGCAGAGGATTTTAAGCAACGAATTTATCAAAAACTAAAGCTGGTATATCCCTTGCTATAAAAAGTACCCCATAAAAAAGATGACCTCCCCCATGCTCCTGGCTTTAACGGCGGTCATCTTTTTGTTTTATTTGAACCTGGAATGTCCCCCAAAGACCAGATTATTTCTTTTCTTCACCCTGCCTGGCCAGGTATTCGCGGATGATCATTCGAACCAGCGCACTGCGTGAAATCTGCTGCTTTTGTGCCAGCTCTTTAATTTCCTGTACCTGCTGTCTGGTGAGATAGAAGGTCGCATGTTGAAATTTGTCGGTAGCCATTTTTACCCCCTCCCTGCCAGTGAGGCTATGGACACAAAAATTCCTGATTTGTGTCTAGTATATGCTGACAGAAAGGCTTCTGTTACAAGCACCCTTTTAGTACAGTCTCTTTCATTACCGACAGCTCATCCGTATGATTCGGCCTGCATTACCTAAGATCGTTCATGCAAAGCAACAACGAATTCTGATCATAAACTGCCAGTAGCAAAAAACATCTTGAATCAAGCTTTGAGACTGATAGGCCGAATGCCATATGGGTTACGGAGAACTACATGTAACGATAACTGGGTCCAATAAAATGATGTAACAGCATATTCAATATCTGGTTTTTTTATAAGTGAAATTCCACAAATAGTTAGCATAATAAGTATTAGGAGCATACAAGCTAAGTAAATATTAGGACTTCTTTGCATTCTTCCCCCCCTCACCAGACCTTAAATATATATTTATTACAGGGCAAATTTGGCCAACTATTCATCACTTATTTCCACTAGATTACCATCTTCTAAATAAAAAGATCGATCTGCCTGGCTAGATACATTTGGATCGTGGGTTGCAACTATAAACGTTGTTTTTTGTGAAACACATAGGTCTTTCATTAAGGATATAATTTCTATACTAGTCCTGGAATCGAGGTTGCCGGTAGGTTCATCCGCTAAAACTAAATCTGGTCTATTTATTAAGCTTCTAGCTATGGCTACACGCTGCTGCTCACCATAGCTAAGTTTTAACGGTTTATGATGAAATCGGCCTTTAAGACCTACTTGTTGCAGTAATCTTTTGGCTTGATCCATTTGCTTGTCTAAATCCTCGGCTATGCGAGCAGGTAGTTGAACATTTTCGATAGCTGTTAAAAAGGGAATAAGATTAAACGATTGACTGATGATGCCTATTCTTCTTAATCTGAGATCATTGCGCTCCTTTAACGATAGTTCTTTAGTTAAATACTCGTTAAATAAATGGATCTTACCTTTATCAGGCATATCTAACAAACCCAGCAAGTTCAATAATGTAGACTTACCTGAGCCGGAAGCTCCCATTATGACTATAAATTCACCTTTTTCTACATCGAGGGATACATTTTTAAGTACCTCGATATTATTATGGCCTGAGTGGTAACTTTTGGAAACATCGGTAATTGAAACAACGGTCTCCATAAAACTTACTCCTTTGCTAATATATCAACTATATTTAGTTTGTTTAGCTTTTGTAAGCCAAAATATGAAGCAATAAGAAGAATTGCCAGGTTAATGAATGCTGCATAGAAAATTAAATGAAGAAGTATTGTTACGGGAAAATAGAATTCCAGGAAGTACCTATAAAAATGGTAGCTAAGAATGACGGAAGATAATGTTACAACTACAAACAAAAACATATTTCCTAATAATAAGTAATAATACGGAAAACTCTTTTTTGCGCCCAACAACATGGTTATAGCAAAAAAGCGTTCTTTTTCTCTAATGGTTATTAATGTATATCCGCAAATCACCAGCAAGTATAATATTAAGATTCCATAACGTTGATATTGAACCTGCGCCGAAAGCTGCTGTACTACTCTTTCCTCTTCTTCTAACATTGCTAATCGTGATTCAATGCTTAAATTTCCTAATAGTTTGCTTATGCTTTCGAGCTCCATGTCATTATTAGCTTTGAAAGTTGCATAAAAATAGCTATATTTAATCGGATCAGGCCGATTAGCTACTTTTTTTGAGACTTCATTTAAGGTGTTTTCTGCCACGTTCATATCTGCTACCATTTGCTCTCCCGCTGCCGTCTCATAGCTAATTCCAGTAATTGTATACTTTACTTTGTATTCTGGCCTTTCGAAAGAAGACCAATCTATTTGAATTTCGTCACCAATTTTGGCCCCCAGTTTTTTGCTCAAACCATAAGTCAAGACAGCTCCATTTTCTTTATAGGTTCCCTTCATTAAAAGAGCATTATTATTAGGAGAAATGTCTGCAGCAACAGTTATATTATTTGCAAATAAAACAGGCGCTTCATGTTGTTTGCCGTTACCGAGGTTTTCCAATCCAAGACCATTCCATTCTATAACTCCGACTACCTTATCTATTTGGGGACAATTTTGAACCTTTTTGAATTCTTTCTCACGAAGTTCACCTGACACCTGAAAATCATAGTTGGCCAGTTCATAGGGTGCAACTCGTAAAAATCTATAGGATTCCGGCATAACAAATAGAACAATAACAATTGCAAAAATCAAGCTGAAAAGGATCCATTGTCTTATAAATGTTGCAGGACTTGATTTTAGTTCCTTGCCCAATAAATAAAACGGAAGTGAAAATCTATTCATTTTTTAATCACCTTGTTTAGTTTCATATTTACTTTAAAGCGAAGCTCGCATTCTTACACAAGTTGCTTTTCATTAAAATTTATAACAGAACGAGCTTCGCTTTAAGTTTTATGCGTCTGAAATTATCTATTTACATACAAAGCATTTGAAACTATTGTGTTTGGTATCATACTGTATGAACCCCATCTACCTAAATATGATCCCATATAGCTAGATTTTATTCTGGCTTTTAATTTAAAATTTACGTTACCGTTATACCATACCCTTCCTGAGGTATATAGCCAACAAGTGTCTCCATAAGTCTGATCATATTTTTTAATAAATGATTTTTTTGGTAAACCTCCTTGAACTTCAGTAATTGTCGGTTCACTTAGATACTGATGAAGCATCATTTTAAAATATGCATCGGCCAATAAATAAGTTGCACCATGCGCTGTACCTGTTGCATTGCTATAAGTATTTCTAGCTATATAATTAGGGTAAAATTCTAATACCCAAGAATCTTTACTAATAACTTGAACCGATGAATCGCTAGTTGGTTCTAATGGATTAGCCAAGCATACATTACATATATTCATCACTAACATAAAAGCCAACAAAATCGAAATCTTCAAATGAAGCTTTTTTATTTTGAACACTCCCTTTCCTCATGCTTGCGAATAGTGATAATTTACATTTTTATTTGCCTACTCCAATCCTTGTAGCTACAATTAAATATTCGTACGATATATTAATAATAATGCTCTTACCATCCACAATCTACCAACATTCCCAAATAATTTGTAATCGAGCCTAAAAAATACACATTATGGTCTAGATTATACTAATCTGGGATAGTAACCAAAAACATGACCAATAGGACGCTATACGTTATTTTCAGCCCCAAATATGGATTATCCAGACATTTCTGAAGGTAAAAATGATAATTTGTTGAATATTGGTTTATGCTAGGTAGACTTATGGAGGCTATACATGCATGCTATACCCTGGTATATTGCTTTATTAATATCAGTGCCGCAGACTATTTTAATCATCCAGTTTGGATTCCGGCTTTTTAATATCCAACTATAATCCTCAAGCTCCCAAGGGTAGGTGAATCGTTATTCTAGAGAAAATAGCCTTAAATATGGCCAGAAGCCTGGGTAATACGCTGGATTCACAGGAAAGTGTTGAGATCTATGCCTATGCATTACAGGCTCTATTGATGATAGTACTTAATCTGACACTGGTTGTCATAGCGGCTTTCTTCCTGAAAATCATCCCCACCACCTTAGCCTTTTTAGCTGTATTTATACCTTTCCGAGTCTTTGGGGGAGGGGTACACATGAGTACATTTCCACGGTGCATTATGATCGGTTCTTTTTTAATGCTTGGCTCCGCTTACCTTGCGGCAGAGATGAGCATTTTGCCGCATCAGCTTGCTTTATTATGTTTATTTACGCTGCTATTGGCTTTTTACAGTACTGTAAAATGGGTACCTGCAGGCAGTGAAAAAAGCCCCATAAAAGACCCTGGAATTGTACGCATGCAAAAACGCAATATGCTCATTGCTATCGTTATTTGGGCCGGTTGCGTCTATAGATTTATATACTCTAATAATGATTCTCTTGCTTCGGCTATGTTTCTCGGGGCAATAGTGAGTATTATGTTGATATCTCCTCTAGGTTTTTACTTAATGGGAACTATCGATAGGATACTAAATAAGTTTGGAAGGAGAGTATTAACTCATGATGCGTAAGTTATTCTTCTTAGGTTCTTCATTTCTCTCAATAGCCTTAATATTTATCGCTCAAACCAGCGCTAATTCGTTTAAATGGTTTATACTTTATGAACCAGATCTTCCAGAATCACTGAGGAAATAAGATGGAAACAGTACTTATACTTGAAGATGAAGAGTATACCCTGGAGTTTCTTGAACTCCTGGTAAGTAAACATCCTTTAGTAGACAAAGTACTCGCGGTGAATGATTCTCGGTCAGCGGTAACAGCGGCTCAGAATTATTTGCCGCAAATTGCCCTACTAGATATTGAGCTGGCTCCTGGTGATTCCTTTAACGGTATTGAAACCGCTGAAATGATAACCAGAGTAAGCCCTAATACTGTATTGGTTTTTCTGACCGGCTATGGCAAATATGCCTTGGGCGCTTATTCAGCACACCCATACGATTATTTATTGAAGCCCGTTCAAAAGGAAAAGCTTAATAACATGATAACTGAGATCATAACTAAAAAAGAAAGCGGAGCAAATAGCAAGATGCCCCTCAAGGTTAAAGAAGGCACTATACTATTAAGCCCTGACTCACTTTTATGTATAGAAAAGAACGGCAAAAAAGCTTTAATTTATACAGACCAGGATACCTACGAAAGCAATTATAATCTAAATGAATTAGAAAACCTTTTGTCGGAACAGTTCGCCAGAGTACATAATTCCTACATTGTTAACCTCTCAAAAATTAGGATGATTAAGTATACCAATAGCAGAAGTTATCAAGTTTTAATCGATGGTTGTCCTGCTATAGCTTATATGAGTCGCAAAAAATATGAGAAATATAAGCATCTTTTTTCGCCAGACAATTAACCATTTGAATGAATCTCTTTTCCTATAGGCTGTTGGAGACATCCGCTCCGACGGCTTATATTTTGGATCTCGATGAAACCTCTACATATCTTTTATATATGAGAGTTATTAATCTTTCATAATTTCTATTTCTTTTGTGTTTTTCTTGTTATTAAGATCAACCCACTCTACAATAATTTTAATTTGATGATTAGGTGTTTCAAGGTTATAGCCTTCAACTCTTGTTAAGTCTATAATGTTTTTTAATACTACTTCTTCATCAAAAGCTATATTTGAAGATAACAAGCTGCTATCCTCTCCAGTACGGCTGTTGACGTAAAAATGCCTGGTT
>DUSB01000113.1 GCA_012840625.1 Syntrophomonadaceae bacterium | reverse complement strand
GTACTGGAGCGAGTTCCGCTTGATCAACGAATGGCATGGCCCAGTATAGCTGGCATTATAGCTGGCATTGTATCTAGTCTACCGAGTTTAATGTCGGGAGCTCTGGTGACTTTTTATGCCGGTTTCAAACTGGGGATGTTAGCTGCAGCTATTGCTTTTGTAATTAGTTTTTTCTTTGTTTATATGATAGGAAAAATCACTTATCGGGAAGGATTGCCTAATAATGTGGTATCGAGAGCCTATGCCTTTGGGACTAAAGGATCGGCCATTGGATCGATTATATGGGCTTTTCTGATGATTGGATTGCTGGGTATGGGAAGCGTTCAGCTGGGTAATGGTATTATTTTCTACTTTGGTCTTCCTGAAACGCTGGCAGTCAAATTGGCAATTTATATACCCATGTCGATTTTATGGGCCGTCCTGGCTCTTTTTGGTGAAGACATTGTAGCCAAAATTAACACTTGGTCTGTAGCCGCATTGTTTATCCTGCTGGGATATATGATTGTAAAAATGGGAATGGATTCTGGTCTGGGTGATGCCTTTAGTTTTGGCATTATGATTCCAGGCGTTACGCCAGTGGAAGGTTTTAGTGTAGCCTTGAACACATCGATTATGTTTGCTGGTTTGATGGCTTTGTTCTCGGCAGATTTTACCCGTTTTGCTGAAAAGGAAAGTGATTTAGTTCCCATCGCTTTAACCGGTAATATTGCTATGTATGTGTTTACTTATATATGCGGTGCTTTACTGGCCTATTTTGGCTTTACGGAAACAGTGGCTTATTTTATGAGCACTGGTATGAACGAAGCCGCTGCTTCGCAGGCAGCTATTGCTAACCCCGGCGTAACATTGGTTCTGGCCGGCGGTGTTATCGGTCTGATTATTATTTTCTTTTCCCAGGCCAAGGTACAGATGGGAAATACGATTGCCGGTTCTCTGGCACTGGCTAATTTAGCTGATGCGGGTTTTGGAGCCAAATTAGGATGGACAGCAGCGGTATCTCTGGCCAACCTGATCGGTATCCTATTTATCTTTGGAGGTATTTTGGACTGGGTGGCTAACTTCCTGACTATTGGAGGTATTTTAACGGCTTCATGGGCCACCTTGATGATCGTTGATTATTATCTGGTACGCGGAAAATGGGGCAAAGGGCCACAAGGGATCCGTTCTTTGGAGGATATCCCCAGTGTCAACTGGCGTGGAGTACTTGCTCTGATCATTGCCACCGGTATCAGCACCTGGCTATTTATGGTGGGCAGTCTTTCGATTCCATTTCTGGCTGCAGTACCCCTGACAGCAATTCTTTATCCGCTCTTCAGTATTGGCTGGCGGGCACAAGAAATTTAGACAGCGGTAGGGTTTATTGTGACGGTTTTTACCTCTTCAGTGGGTGGGGAGTACCTCACCCACTTTTTGTTTGACCAGCATATTTGCTGAGCCGATGGGTTGAAAGAAACCCTATCACCTGACCAGCGGGAAGATAACCTGAGGACAAGGGCGTCACTGAATTTGTATGCCATAGACGCTTCATAATAAGATGGAAAGCTAGATAATGAACTGCATGATAGTGAAGGAGAGAAGTGTTTGCAGAGGTGCTGATGTTTTTCTGTTAAATGGGAAAGTCAGCTTTAAAATCGTTCTTTGCGGGGCAGGATATTGAACAGC
>DUSB01000112.1 GCA_012840625.1 Syntrophomonadaceae bacterium | reverse complement strand
GCTGTAATCTCAACTCCCAGGAGCAGCAGCAGCTGGTAAACAATCTCCGCAGTAGCCGCTGCTTCCACATCAATATAATTATAATCAGCAAAACCTGTATTACTACCATGATGGTCAATACATATAGAAAAAGTGCATGCTGAAGTAATCTCCTTGACCGTTTCCCCGCAGCGATCAAGTTCAGAACAATCAACATAAATCACATTCTCACAGGCAGGAATCGGATCATGAGGATAGAGAACCTCATCACTGGCTGTTAGATACATATAGGTTTCAGGTACTGGATCCTGCAACAGGATCCAGGCCTGTTTATGAATGGATTTTAGTCCTAGGTATAAACCCAGCAGAGATCCAATGCAGTCTCCATCCGGAATAACATGTCCAACTAACAGGAAAGTATCTCTTTCACAAATAGCACTGGCCAGCTGGTGTAGATTATTCACCATTTTCTCCCCCATTTGTGTCTTTTGCCTCTGCTTCCTTAATCTTATCCAGCAAGGAGGATATATGAATTCCGTGTTCAATGGAGCGATCCAGGCGTATATCAAGTTCTGGAATGTGACGGGTATTTAAAAACTTGGCCATCTCGCTACGAATAAAGCCCTTGGCGTTCTGCAGCGCATGTATGGTCTCCTTCTGCTTATCCTCATCTGCTAAAATACTTACATAAACACGTGCATAGCTAATATCATTGGCAACCTCCACTTTGGTAATCGAAACTCTGGTAAAATCCACTCTGGGATCTTTCATTTCATAGATAATGGAGGCCAAAATACGTTGTATTTCTACAGCCATTCTTTCCTGTCTTCGTTTACTCATGGGTCTTTCCCCCTTGTTTTGGGAACAAATACTATTAAATCTTGCGTGGTATTTCTTCTAAAACATAAGCTTCCAGAATGTCCCCTTCTTTAATGTCATTAAAATCTTTAATGCCAATACCACATTCATAGCCTTCCACAACTTCTCTGGCATCATCCTTAAAACGTTTTAGTGAAGATACCTTACCTTCGTAGACGATCACACCATCTCGCAGCACTCGTATCTCAGCGTTGCGCTGCATTTTGCCATCAATGACATAGCAGCCTCCTATCATGCCGACATTAGGAACCTTAAATGTTTCTCTAACTTCAGCACGCCCCAGATATTTTTCTTTATATTCAGGATCCAGCAGGCCTGCCATAGCTTTTTTGACATCTTCAATGGCTTCATAAATGACGCGATACAAACGGACATCAATGTTTTCCTCTTCTGCGTATTTACGGGCATTCACATCCGGACGAACATTAAAACCAATAATGATAGCATTGGAAGCAGAAGCCAGCATCACATCTGTTTCTGTAATCGCGCCCACCGCACTATGAATTACGTTGACTTTTACTTCTGGATTATCGATGCCCAGCAGTGATTGAACCAGTGCCTCAATCGATCCCTGCACATCACCTTTAATGATCAAATTCAACTCTCTGACTTCAGCATCTTGCATCTGTTTAAAGAAGTCATCCAGAGATATACGGCTGCTGGTACGATGTTCTTCCATGCGTTTTTCCGTAAAGCGTAACTCAGCCAATTCCTTGGCAATTTTCTCTTCACAGGCAATGACTCGTTCACCGGCTTCAGGTACATCAGACCAGCCAGTAATCTCAACCGGCATAGAAGGCGTTGCCTTTTCCACCTTACGCCCACGATAATCAGTCATGGCGCGAACTCTGGCCCAGCTGGTACCGCATACCACACAGTCACCTATATTAAGTGTTCCATTCTGAATAAGTACGGTTGCTACGGGGCCCCGACCTTTATCCAGCTTACCCTCTATAACCACACCATCAGCAGGGCGATTGGGGTTAGCCTTTAATTCATGGATCTCCGCAATCAATAAAACCATTTCCAGCAGATTTTCTATGCCGATCCCACTCTTGGCCGATACCGGAATAAACATGGTATCACCGCCCCATTCTTCGGGGATGATATTATATTCGGTCAGCTGCTGCATCACTCTTTCTGGATTGGCTTCCGGTTTATCCATTTTATTCAGGGCCACAATAAAAGGAACTTCTGCCGCCCGAATATGGTTAATCGCTTCTACGGTCTGCGGCATGACCCCGTCATCCGCAGCCACTACCAGAATAACAATATCGGTTAAGACTGCCCCCCTGGCCCGCATAGCAGTAAAGGCCTCATGACCCGGGGTGTCGATAAATGTAATTCTTTGCCCATTGACCTGGACCTGATACGCACCTATATGCTGGGTAATGCCACCGGCCTCTCCCGAGACCACATCAGCTTTACGGACACGGTCTAATAGTGAGGTTTTGCCATGGTCAACATGCCCCATTACAGTAACAATAGGCGGTCTGGGAAGAAGATCTTCCTCACTGTCCTCATTTTCCATGATCCCATCCAGGAGTTTCTGTTCCTGGCTGAGTTCGTGCTCTACTTCAACATTCATTAAATTACACAGGATTTCAACAGTATCAAAATCAATCTCTTGATTAATGGTAGCCATGGTACCCAGTTCCATAAGTTTTTTGACGATTTCTGCTGAAGTCTTGTTTAATTTTTCAGCCAGATCCCGGACCTGTATAGAATCACCTACCCGAATTTTTTTCGGGGTTGCCTGAACCGATTCTTCCTTTTTCTTTTTATGTTTGGGTTTACGCTGCGGACGACTGTAATCCTTTCTGCGTCCTGCAGGAGAATCTTTACGCGATTTCTGCTGACTACCTTTCTGGCCGCGAGCCCCTTCTTTAGATGCAGCCTGCTTGCTGGCCGGCTGCTGGCGCTCTCCTTTGCGTCCGGCTTCAGGGCGGGCATTCCCATCACTGGTTTTTACCCCCGATGAAGACTTTCCAGCGGCGGGTGCATCTGCCTGCCGCTTTCTCTCTTTCGCTTTACCATTCCTGGTTGCACGAATATCAGCCGTTTTCCGGGACTCCATTTTTTTGTCATCCCGGGCTATCCTGGCAGCCGATGCTTGGGCCGTTTTCTTTTCAGGCTCCTGTTTTGGTCGGGAGCTCTTTTTATCAGATTTATCTGCCTGGCTGGGGGAATCTTTTTCCTCGGGGGTCGTTACAGCTTTTTTAGGCTGGCGATCCATTTGTGGCTGGGTTTTTTTGGTTGATTCTGGCTTATCCTTTTTACCCTTCGCTTTTTCCTCCCGTTTACGCCCGGGGGCTCCTTTATCGTCAGTCTTGGATTGTTCTTGCATCTGCTTGCGTACCCAGTTAGCCTGGGTATCCTCGATGGTACTCATATGGTTTTTGACGTCTAAACCTAATTCAAGCAGAATTTTAACCATTTCTTTACTGGAAAGCCCCATTTCTTTTGCTAGTTCATGCACTCTTATTTTCGCCATTCCACCACCCCCATACGATTTGCCTCTTCACCTATTTCTTCGAGAATGTCCTGGATTGCTGCTGCAAACCCGGAATCATTTATTGTAACTGCCACCCGGTAAGGTTTGCCCACACAAGTACCTAATTCATATCTATCACCCATAACCAGCCAGGGAATATCGTTCTTAGTACAGGACGCCAGTAAGATTTCCCTGGTGTTAGCGGATATATCTGCACTCATTATCAATAAACATGCTCTTTTTCTTAGTAAACTCGTTTTGGCTGCCATCGTACCTGATGAAATCTTACCGGCACGATGAGCCAAGCCTATTAAATTGTATATCTCTTTCAAACTATCACACACCTTAATCAACAAAACCCGATGTCAATCTTTCCTTGAGGTCGGCAATAATAGCAGCCGATACCTCAGTTTGCAGAGCTTTCTGCAGGCTTTTACCACGAATAGCCCGCTCTAAACACTCTGTATCGGGGCAAATATAGGCACCACGCCCTGCTTTTTTTCCGGTTGGATCGATTTCTATATTCCCATCAGGCGTACGAACTATACGAATAAGCTCTTTTTTATTTTTCATTGCTCTACAGCCTACACACATACGCTGGGGTACTTTTCTGGGTTTAGCCATCGACCTCATTCTCCTCCATGTTATGGCTTTCTATATCCTGACTCTCAGCTTCCAGATCTTCGCTCTCCAGGCTTTCTACATCCTGGTTTTCAAGATCCTGACTTTCAGCTTCCTGGTCTTCTTCAGTCAGACTTTCGATATACTGGCTTTCGCTTTTGATATCTACTTTCCATCCAGTAAGTTTTGCTGCCAAGCGGGCATTTTGCCCCTCTTTACCAATGGCCAGGGACAGTTGATAATCAGGTACCACAACCCGTGCCACCTTCTCTTCCTCATTGGTTATTACATGCAGAACTTTGGAGGGACTTAAAGCGTTGGCAATATAGCTTTCCGCTTCTTTACTGTACTTAATAATATCAATTTTCTCACCGTTTAATTCACTGACAATATTTTGTACACGTATGCCACGGGGACCTACACAGGCACCCACTGGATCAATCTTGTCATCCAAAGAATAAACGGCTATCTTTGACCTTGAACCAGCCTCTCTGGCAATCGATTTAATTTCTACCAGGCCTTCATAAATCTCCGGTACCTCCAGCTCAAACAGGCGTTTTAAAAAGGCCTGATGAGTACGTGAGATAAAGATATTAGGACCCTTGGAAGTGTTTTTTACTTCATAAATATAGCCTTTTATCCGCTGACCAACCTCATACCTCTCCGTATTGATTTGATCAGATGGCAGCATAATCCCTTCCGTACGGCCAAGATTCACTATAATAATGCGCGACTCAATACGCTGAATGGTACCGGTCACTACTTCTCCTTCACGTTCGGCAAATTCTTCGTAAATCATGCTGCGTTCTGCTTCTCTAAGTTTTTGTACCACCACCTGTTTGGCTGTTTGGGTAGCAATGCGTCCAAAATTAGAAGGAGTAACCTCCACCAGGATTACATCGTCTAATTCACAGTCCGGGTTAATTTCCTTTGCATCCTGAAGTGAAATCTCCATCCCTTCATCTTGAACCTCAGCTACTATTTTTTTCTGTGCATAAACACAAACATCTCCGGTTGCTTCATTCAGTTCAACATTTACGTTTTGCACCGTGCCAAAGTTTTTCTTATAAGCTGTATTTAAAGCGGTCTTAATCGCATCAATTAACGCTTCTTTGGGAATGCCCCTTTCTTTTTCCAACTCATTCAATGCCTGAATCAGTTCACTGGACATTATTTTTTCCTCCTCAATTATAAATCCGGGTGCAGTCGCACAAACGAAATCAGTTCTCTGGGTAAGTGAATAACGGTACCTTTATCGCCAAGCAGTACCAAATTATCTTGATTTCGTTCTGCCAGCTGTCCCACCCAAACCTTTTGTCCGTCGAGCGCTTGAAGCAATTTTACTTTTACTCTCTCGCCCTTAAATCTTTCAAAATCTCTGTCTTTTACCAATTTACGGTCAATACCGGGAGAGGATACTTCTAAATGATCATATGAAATCTGCTCATTTTGACCGATAATCTCCTTTATGATACCGGTAGCCCGGGAACAGGTATCGAGTGTTACTCCCGATTCTGTATCTATGTAAACCCGCAGCATAAGATCCCCATGCTCTTTACGATATTCCACTTCCAGAACTTCGATTCCAACCTTCTCTAACTCAACCTGGATCTGCCTTTCGATTTCAATTGCTAGGCTTTTCCTGCTCACCTTACTACCACCCCCATAAAACACTTAAATCTTCCGTCAACTGATTGTTATGTACCCATATATTACAAGAGAAAGAGTGGGTCGGCACCCACTCTTTTTCTCGCAAATATAAGTAAGCTTAAGTGAAGTATAACACAATAAACAATAATTATTCAAGACAGCAAGCTGTTTCTCTATAAGGGGTTTATGGGCGGTCAGGCCGCTAAATATAGAAGTTTTACATCGCGGTTAAAAGCCTTATGCAAACAGGCTCATTTGAGTACTCTCAGGCAGGTCCTGGAAGCAGTTTTCTTCGCGCAGCATTTCCATCGCCGTTTTATTCAAACGAGTACGATTTTGAAAATCTTCTACGGACACAAAAGGACCCTGCTGTCTGGCTTCCACAATTAACTG
>DUSB01000111.1 GCA_012840625.1 Syntrophomonadaceae bacterium | reverse complement strand
GATCTACACTGCTGAGCGGCATTTCAACCGGCGACTCAGGAGGGAACTTCATCCAGGCATGCTTTGAAGGCGTTTGCAGTCTATGGCACCTTCTCCCTATAAAGCTGGGACTGGATTACTTTTCTCCATCGCAGTCTTTATTTTGATGAAATTGAAAGCTATTATACAGATAACAAAATTAAAATTCAAGTCTTTTTTGAAAAATAAAAAACTTTATTATCCTGTAATTGCTTTTAATAGTAGTGAATCCGGTACATCCTGACGAAGAACACAACTACCAATGGCCTGTGGCAGTACTATACGCAGGGTACCGGAAGTGGCTTTTTTATCCCTGTACATCTGCTCCAGTATAGCCTGCGAAGATAGCTGGGGACATTCTATCGGCAGCTTATAAGCTGTAATCAACTGGCAGATGCGATCCATATCCTGGCGACTGATCATCTCCAGCAGATAGGCAGTTCTGGCCGCATAAACCATACCGATGGCAACGGCTTCTCCATGTGTATAATGCTGGTAGCCGGTTAAATTTTCAATGGCATGGCCGAAGGTATGCCCCAGATTCAGCAAGGCCCGTTGGCCCTGTTCTCGCTCATCGGCACTTACAATCCGGGCTTTGATTTCACTGCAGCGTATAATAATATTCTGTAGACAATCATGATCACGCTTTAGAATGAAAGGGTGCTTTTCCTCCAGGAGGGCCCATAGCTCAGCATCTAAAAGGCCGTATTTAATAACTTCTGCCAGTCCATTGCAGTATTCCTTTGCGGGCAAACTATCCAGCAAACAGATATCACTGTATACCAAAAGCGGCTGATGAAAGGCTCCTACCAGGTTTTTTCCCTGGGGCAGGTTGACTCCTGTTTTTCCACCAATACTGCTGTCTACCTGAGCCAGAAGGGTAGTGGGGATCTGAATATAGGGAATACCCCGCATATAGCTGGCAGCAGCAAAACCGGCTGTATCGCCTACAATACCTCCTCCCAGAGCCAGTACACAGGAACTCCGATCCAGACCCAGCAGGATCATTTGTTCATAGAGATAAGCCACGGTTTCGAGGTTTTTATGCTCTTCCCCGCCGGGTATGATGACCGTTTGTATATCATAACCTGCCTGCCGCAGTGTCTCCAGCAGCATGGGACCGTACAAAGCATAGACATTGGTATCAGAAATCAACAGGTGTCGGGATGAATGGGGAACATCTTGCATAAAGGCTGGTAAATCCGCCAGGATATCGCGACCAATAAAAATAGGGTAGCCGTTGCGGCCCAGATCCAGTTCTATTTTTTGCATTATTCCTGCACCTGCCTTCGATATATCTTCAGGCGTTCGTCCAGCTCCTGCAGGTTATCGCCGCCAAATTTCTCTAAAAAGGCCCGGGCGATTTCAAAGGCAACCACAGCTTCCCCTACCACTGCTGCGGCAGGTACTGCACAGATATCGGAGCGCTCAACTGTTGCCCGGGCAGACTGCATAGTATCAAGATCCACGCTGGGCAGAGGACGGTACAATGTAGCAATAGGTTTCATCGCCGCACGCAGCACAATGTTTTCACCGTTGCTTATTCCAGCCTCAATTCCCCCCGCCCGATTGGTGGGGCGGTAAAGCCTTTTACCGTCATAATGAATTTCATCATGAACCCTGGAACCGGGAGTAGCTGCAGCTTGAAATCCCAGCCCCACTTCAACGCCCTTAATAGCCTGAATACTCATCAATGCTCCGGCCAGACGGCTGTCCAGTCTGCGATCCCAGTGTACATGACTGCCTAGACCAGCTGGGACATGATGAATGATGATTTCGAAAACGCCCCCTAATGAATCGCCGTTTTCTTTAGCTTGGTCAATGGCTTTCATCATGGCTTCTTCTGCTGTGGGGTCGGCACAGAAAAGTGGGGAAGAAGGAACATGCTGCTGCCGTTCTTCATAGCTGGATTCAGCAGCCTGAATAGAACCGATTTGTACCACGTGGCTTTCGACTACCATACCAAAATGTTCAATTAGACGACGGGCTACCGAGCAGGCAGCAACCCGTGCGGCTGTTTCTCTGGCACTGGCTCGTTCCAGGACATTGCGCATATCGCTGTGGCCGTACTTGATTGATCCTGCCAGATCTCCATGCCCCGGTCGGGGCACATGGACCCGGCGCGATTCTACCGCAGCGGTTTCAGCATGCATGTAGGCTTTCCAATTTTCCCAATCCCGGTTGCTGATCATGAGGGTAATGGGACTACCCAGGGTTTTGCTATTGCGAACCCCGGAGAAGAATGTAACCTGATCTTCTTCGATACGCATTCGCCCACCACGTCCATACCCCATCTGCCGCCGTGCCAGTTGTTTATTAATATATTCTGTGGTGATTTCTAAACCAGCCGGCATACCTTCGACGATGGCGGTTAGTGCCGGCCCGTGAGATTCGCCAGCAGTTAAATAGCGAAGCATTCAGATTCAACTCCTTTCATAGCTAAATAATTCAGTTTCCCTGTCCGCTTATCCTTTGCAAAGTGTCAGCAAAGCCGGGGAAGGATATGTCGATACATTCTACATTTCGTATCCTTGTAGGGCCTTGTGCGGTTAAGGCCATGATGGCACAGGACATAGCAATCCGATGGTCACCATGGCTGCTGCATACAGTACCGGTGTACCCGCGGCCACCTTCAATGATGAGGCCATCCTGGGTTTCCTGTATTTTTACGCCGAAGCGGCTTAATTCCCGGGCAGTGCTTTGCAGACGATTGCTTTCTTTTATTTTTAACTCTTCGGCGTTGCGAATAATAGTCTGTCCTTCAGCAGCTGTTGCAGCCACTGCCAGGATTGGTATTTCATCAATCAGGCGGGGAACAAGATCTCCGCCCAGTTCAATACCGTGCAGATCACGGTGCTCTATCGTTATATCGCCGATGGCTTCGCCGGCGCTGGTATGACGATTGGAGATGGTAATATGAGCCCCCATCATGTCCAGGGCATCCAGGATTCCAGTTCGGGTGGGATTTATCCCCACCTGTTTTATGGTCACTTTGCTGCCGGGTACAATCGCACCCGCCACCAGGAAGAAAGCAGCCGAAGAAATATCACCAGGTACCAGGATCTTTTGTGCTTTAAGCAAAGGAGCGGGTTGGATTACGGCAGTACGCCCGCTGCGCTGGATTTTTGCTCCCAGGGCCTGCAGCATATTTTCAGTATGATCGCGAGAAAAAGCAGGTTCGGTAACCGCTGTTTCCTTATCAGCATACAAGCCGGCCAGCAGAAGGGCTGATTTAAGCTGTGCGCTGGCTACCGGTATCTGGTGGTGCATACCCCGCAAAGGGTTTCCTGCAATAGCAAGAGGTGCCAGCTGTGCATCTTTACGCCCCCATATAGCAGCTCCCATTTGCCTTAATGGTTTAACCACACGCCCCATGGGACGTCGCCGTATGGATTCATCTCCGGTCAGCACGGTATAAAAATCCTGGCCGGCCAGGAGCCCGGTCAGCAGGCGAATGGTGGTACCTGAATTGCCGACGTTTAACACATCGACTGGCTCGCTGAGCCCATGGAGGCCTTTCCCATGGACACGCAGCGCATCGCTGGAAAGTTCTTCCACTTCGATGCCCAGCTGACGAACGCAGTTTACTGTATGCAGGCAGTCCGCACCCGGTAAAAAATTTTGAATTTCGCTGATGCCGTCAGCAATGGCACTGAACAGAACACTGCGATGGGAAATAGATTTATCCCCCGGAACCTCTATTTCATTTTGAATAGATGGGCATGGATGAACCAATAAATCCATTTTATCACCACTTAAAAATTGATTGGCATTATTATCCCTGATTTCTTCAGGGGTGTAAACCTTCCAGACTAAAAGATCTTGTTTCTTTTTAAAAAATTGGATAAAATCATAGATGTAGTATGGTGCACATAGGATGAAATAATGTAGTACGGTTAGAATGGTAGCATAGGGGCGTTATGCTCTGAAGCCGCAGGCTGGGCTGCCTGTGGTTTTTTATTTTTACAGGAGGTTGGTAGTATGGTAGTAGTAATGCAGGCAGGAGCCAGTGAAGAACAGCTGCTGCAGGTAGAGGATAGGTTGCATCATGATGGGTTCAAGGTTCACCTATCCCGGGGCGCCAATCGTATTATCATTGGTGCCATTGGCAATACAGAGCAGGTCGATAGGCGGGCACTGGAAGCCCTTCCCGGTGTGGAAAAAATCATTTCCATTACTCGACCCTTCAAATTGGCATCGCGGGAATTTCAACCCGAAAACACCATCATACAAATAGGTGATCATTGTCTGGGTGATGGCAGTCTGATCATGATTGCGGGACCCTGTGCCGTGGAAGGACGGGAAAAATATCTGCAGGCTGCCTGGGCTGTCAAAAAAGCCGGGGCTGATCTTTTGCGCGGGGGTGCATTTAAACCCCGTACCTCTCCCTACAGCTTTCAGGGTTTGGGGGAAGAGGGGCTCAAGATAATGGCTGAAGCAAGAGAACTGACGGGTCTGCCCATTGTTACCGAACTGATGGATCAAAAATCTCTGGATATGGTGGTTGAATATGCGGATATTGTTCAGATAGGAGCCCGCAATATGCAGAATTTTCTTTTACTCAAAGATCTAGGCAGTATTAACAAGCCGGTGCTGCTTAAACGCGGTATGTCGGCTACTATTGAGGAGTGGCTGATGGCAGCTGAATACATTCTAATGAGCGGCAATCCACAGGTTATTTTATGTGAGCGCGGTATACGTACCTTTGAGACCTATACCCGCAATACGCTGGATTTAAGCGCTGTACCCCTGGTCAAAGAGTTAAGCCACCTGCCGGTACTGGTTGATCCCAGTCATGGTACCGGGAAAAGAGAATTAGTAGCGCCTATGGCTATGGCGGCGGCTGCCTGTGGTGCGGATGGATTGATTATTGAAATGCATCCCCATCCGGAAGAGGCCTGGAGTGATGGACCGCAGTCATTGGTTCCGGAACAATTAAGCCATTTAATCAAGCACTGCCAGGGATTGCGCAGAAGTTTACAGGCTGGTGAAGTCATTTGACTAGGCAGGCATTTCATACCGCTGGCATTGTTGGACTGGGAGTCATCGGTGCTTCACTGGGTATGGCCATTAAAAACAGCTGTCCGGATATAAGGGTATGGGGAAAAGATAAAGATGAATCTATGCGCAGCCAGGCCCTTGAAATGGGAGTTATTGATGATTGGCTGGATCCTGAACAGCTGGCTGACTGTGATCTGCTCATTCTGTGCACCCCTCTGGAGTTTATGCAGGATGTGCTGGAAGATCTGCTTCCCCAATTAAGACCGGGAACCGTAATCAGTGATGTAGGCAGTGTAAAAGGACCGGTTATGAAGCTGTTCCGGGATATGCTTCCAGGGGGGATTCATTATATTGGGGGACATCCGCTGGCCGGTTCTGAAAAAGGTGGACTTTTAGCCGCCGATGCTTTTCTTTTTGAAAATGCGGCTTATGTTTTAACTCCTAGTGATTCTTGCCCGCACGAAGTTCTGGCTTCCTTATCAGAGCTGATCAAGGCTATTGGAGCCAGGGTGGTCATCATGTCGCCTCGAGAACATGATGATCTGGTAGCAAGGGTAAGTCATGTTCCCCATCTGATTGCCAGCGTCCTCATGCATCAACTGCAGGATGAGGGGGATTTATCTATGGCTGGAGGAGGATTGAGGGATATGACCCGTATTGCCGCCTCTGATGTCAGTCTGTGGACCAATATATTGCTTTTTAATCAGCCAGCGGTGCTGGAAGCCCTGCATAACACTCAGCAACATTTGGAAAGCTTTATACGGGCTCTAAAACAGCAGGATAAAGAAGAGCTGACTTTTTTATTAGAACAGGCGGGTGAACGAAGGCGGCAGATGCCCCGTTCACGGGCCTGTCTGGATGATGCCGCTGATCTGGTGGCTATCATTCCAGATCGTCCGGGGACTCTGGGTCTGGTGACTACTATTCTGGGTGAGGCCGGGATCAATATTCATGATATACAGATTATGAGTGTACGCGATGAAGACGAAGGCACCATACGTATTACAGTAGCACCAGAGCAGGCGCCAAAAGCCCTGCTTCTGTTAAAGAGTCAAGGTATTACTGCCTGGGCTCGGATGATCTAATCAATGGTCAACGGAACCTTTACAGGATAGCCGATTTTTCCAGGTTTATGTTTCCTCTTCTAACAGATGTAAAATGGTCTCTTTGTGTACATCATGTGGAGCGGAAGCTGTTTTAATTTCCAGGCGCACTTTAGCCGGACGGGCAGAAAAAAGGTAGATACGATCTGCCAGCATCAAGGCTTCATCAATATCATGCGTCACAAAAAGGATTGTACAGGGATAATGGCTGCGTAATTCACGCAGCCATAATTGCATTTTGCGGCGGCTGATAGCATCTAGTGCTACAAAAGGCTCGTCCAGTAACAAAATATCACTGGCAAATAGATAGGTGCGCAGGAGAGCAGCTCTCTGCCTCATACCACCTGATAGTTGGCGTGGATAATATGCAGCAAAACCCTCCAGACCGAAATCAGGCAGGTAGGAAAAGGCTTTCTGACGGGCCTTATGCTGGGGCATACCTTTTAACACCAGTGGAATGCATACATTATCCAGAATGGTGCGTGAAGGTAGCAGCAGGTCCTTCTGCTGCATATAGCCGATTCTTCCTGTTTGCCCGGTGTAGTCCTTACCATCCAGCAGTATCCTGCCTTCGTCCGGCAGCAGCAGTCCGGCTATGATATTGAACAGGGTGCTTTTTCCACAACCGCTGGGTCCTAAAATCACTACGAATTCATGTTTGTGGACTGCGATATCAATATGATCCAGAATATGAACTTCCCCCATCGATTTACTTACCTTATCAACTTTAATATCCATGGAGGCCTCACTCCGGCAGGAACTGGTTGCTGAAAGCTTTTTCCGGGTCAATCTTTTTTTCAATCAGGCCATTTTTGAACATAAAATCAGCATAGGCCTGCCAGACTTCTTTTTTCATTTCTCCCCAGCGGGGTGCATCTGATTGATACTGATCTTTTAAGTACTGCTGGCTTTTTAATACCAGCTCCCGATCCAGTTCAGGGACCTTTGCCAGCAGGATTTCAGCCGCCTCTTCAGGATGAGCCATAGCATATTGATAACCCCGGGAAGTGGCCTGCATAAACTTTCTTACCAGCGCGGGATTCTTCTGGGCTGTTTCTTCATTGGTAATAATAAGCGGGGTATAGAAATCAAATGTATCCCCTTCATCCCGGAGGGGAATAAAGTTTAAATCTATATTTTTCTGCTGGGCTTCGATACCAGTCCATCCTTCAAAAATCAAGGAAAAATCTGCATTCTTTTCCATACTGGCAAAGAAGTCAGCGGCTCCAATGTTCACGATCTTGACCTTAGAGAAATCAGCATCATATTTATCCATCAGGCTTTTTAATAGAGCCTCTTCAGTGGGAGAACCCCAGCCGCCATAGGTTTTTCCTGCAAAATCCCGGGGGGTCTTAATATTTTTATCGGCCGGAGATGCATAACCGGAAGTATTATGCTGAATGATGGCAGCAATCGCCAACACTGGTACATCCTGTGAACGAGCGGCGGTTACTTCTTCCTGGTAGGAAATGCCGAAGTCCCCTTTGCCAGCAGCAACCAGCTGTGCAGTACCGCCTTCAGCCGGCTGAACAATCTTTACCTCCAGGCCGGCCTGCTGGTAATAACCTTGGTCCTGGGCGACATATAAGCCGGTATGGTTGGTATTAGGAAACCAGTCTAATAATACAGTCAACTCCTGTAGCTCAGCAGCCGGTTCGGTCTGAGAGGCAGGACCACATCCGCAGAGGGTAAAAAGCATACAGCACATAAGGAAAAAAGCAAGGTGTTTTTTCATTAATTAGTAATCCTCCTTTGTTCGTCTCGTTTATCCCCAGTTGTATTGGGTATCCTCCTTCCGGTTCCACGGTAGGAGCAGGTATTCCAGCAGATCAATGCATTTAACCAGTAGAAAGCTAATCAAACAGATAATCAGCACCGATGCTAGCACCTGATCAATACGGTATCCCTTTTGCATCAGGGTCATAAAGTATCCCAGGCCTTTTTCCGCCCCCATCCATTCAGCTATCACGGCTGCCATCAAGCTGTAGGTAGCTGAAATCCTTAAGCCGGAAAAAAAGCTGGGCATAGCCGCTGGAAGTTTGACCATGGTAAAGATAGCTGTACTTGTAGCTCCCATGGAGCGAAAGAGCTTGATTTGATCAGGGTCCACCCCATCCAGTCCATTCATCAAACTAATGACAACCGGGAAAAAACAGACCAGAATAACCACTAATATCTTGGGCAGCATTCCAAAACCAAACCAGATCGTAAAGAGTACTGCCAAGATGAGTAGAGGAATGGTCTGAGAAAAGATAATCAAAGGGTAGAAAGCCTGCCGAAACCATAAGACTTGATCCATAAGATAAGCGGTCATCAGGGCAATGAGGGTTGATAAACCCAGTCCTAATAAAGCCTCTTCCACGGTCACGATGGTATGTTTAAATAGCATGGAAGCATTCGTTCCCAGTGCCATCAGCACCTGACTGGGAGGGGGTAACAGCCAGTCAGGCGTTTGAGTTATGCGTACACCACCTTCCCAGATCAATAAAAATACCAATATAGCAATCCATGGTGCCAGTTTATCGGCGGTGTGGGGCGATCTTTTCATCCATGGTCACTCCATCCGGTTTATAATCAATTTTTACCACCGAAACAACTCGCGGCACGCCACGTTGTGCACATAGTTCATGTGCATCCCTGACCAGCTGCAGAAGTGCAGAAAGATCACCTTCGACAGTGGTTTCCATTGGACCGACGATGTAAGGAAATCCCGATTCCTTTATAAGTGCAATTACTTCATCGACAGCCGCATATAGATCTTCTTCCTCCACAGCCGGTATGATCTGTAGACTAAGATTGGCATTGGCCATTCTGCTTGATCCCTCCTTCATTAATACTTTTCGACCTGGTCTGTGCAGCAGGCAGATAAAAAAGAAAACTGCTCGATTAACGTCCACATAGGGTTATCGAGCAGTCTGCGTTCATCTTGGTCCCTACGCTGGCATTATCCAGATCAGGTGTTAGGGTCAGGACTCCATATAAGTCCAATCTCAGCCAGATGGATCCAGCTCCCCTTTGTTATAGTAATTATTATAGTATTCCAGCCCACTGGAAGCAAATAATAAAATTACCGGTAAAACCTCCTTGTTTGCGCCTGAAATCTATGCTAAAATTGCCCTATGTATAAATTTTAATAAGACGAGAGGAGACGAGAAGAGATGAGTCGAGACAATCTTACCAAAATTATTCTGCCTGAATCCCGGTTACCTAGGTTCTGGTACAATGTGCAGGCAGACATGCCCAACCCACTATCCCCGGGACTTAATCCTCAAACTTTAGAAGCACTTACTCCTGCAGATCTGGAGCCTATTTTTGCCCGGGAATTAATTGCCCAAGAGGTATCAACCGAACGCTATATAGAAATTCCGGAG
>DUSB01000110.1 GCA_012840625.1 Syntrophomonadaceae bacterium | reverse complement strand
CTGTTACAGGGTAAGGAAGTGCTGGTACAGGCGGATATTGATGGGGCAAAGGGACAGGCATTTACTGCCGATCCTGTAAGCTATCAGGGCTCGATTGAGTCTTTGCTTTCCATTGATGAAAAGAGACCTGGTTATCAGGCCTTGATGATAGCGGTGTTAAATGCTGCGGCCAGGAAAATGGGGCTGGTTGACCATACTGTTCATTGTAAAAATGAGGAACCAGAACAATGTGCTGTACAGATAAGCCGTACCATTGCAGAGCGGCATGGACTGGATTGCCATATAGGTATTATTGGCTATCAACCTGCTATCCTAGAACATTGTGTAAAAACCTTTGGTGCGGATCAAGTGCATATAAGCGATCTTGATTTGGCTAATATAGGTCAAACCCGTTATGGGGTATTGGTTTGGGATGGAATGAAATATACAGAAAAATTGATTGAGACTGCAGATGTGCTGCTTATTACCGGAAGCGTATTAAGTAATAATACCGCCGAGAAGATCTTAACACTGCTTGGTAGCAAGCCTTTTTACTTTTTTGGTACCACCGCGGCTACTTTAGTCCATATTAATGGATGGCAGCGTCTTTGCTTCCAATCCACCTAGATGTTTTAGACATACAAAAACAAACAAAAAACGGGGGTTAGGATAATTCATCCCCCGTTTTTTGTTGCATTCCAGAGAATAGCGGTGTTTTATTCTACCTCTTTTAGAGTGGCGTACCATTTTTCATTATGTTCTGCAGTGATATCGGCATCAACATAGCCATCAATCATCATTGCTGAAAATTCTACCCGGGATTTAGGATGAATAGCAGCCAGGAAGAAATGGCCAAGAACTAATAAAATAAGTATTATGGAGGTCCAGAAATGGATATTATAGCAAAAGGCTAAAAAGCCAGGTGCGACTACACCACGCCATACCCACATCGGAAAGCCAGTAATAATCATTAAGAGGCAGCCGATGATGATCAAACCACCGAGTACTTTTTGCCCGGCGTTATATTTATCCTGTGGAGGTACTTCATCAACTTTGATAAACGGTATATATCCTCCCATGGTTTTTATCCAACCGAAATCATCTTTGGTAAAGTTGGATATAGTATCGACAAAACGTGAAAAACGTTCAAAGTTGAAGAGGATATATAAAAGTGGGCCAAGCACGAAAATCACTGCTGACCAGCGATGTACTATCGAGGCATTGGCAGGGCCACCAAACAGATTATTAATCCAGTTAATATCCCAGTAGAAACCAATACCAGTAAGCGCCAGGAGTATACAGACGATAAGATGAAGCCAGTGCATCGTACGAGTTTGGCCACTATGTTTCAGGACTTTTGCGTTTGCGTTCATTGTATCCCTCCTTTAGTTAGATAATTTTAGGCAGCCTCGATGGGGTGTTTTTTCAATTCTGCTATTAAACCAGGAACCTCTTCTCCATACCGGGTATGAAGCAGATGGTGTGCTTTATCACTGACTGGTTTAATTTCGCCTGGAGATAAGAAGTCCTTATAGAGCTGTATAATTTCTGGATTTTCATGAGATTTACGGATGGTCATTTTTTCATCCAGACTATAAAGGCCGGCTACACGTTTTTGGACAACATCTTCCTGGGCAGCCACGGCGTCAAAGCCAACTTTGGCAAAAATACCCATAAACACAGCACTGATGACCAGTACGCCTGATCCTTTTAGAAACTGTCGGCGTGTGAACACTGAACTTTCTTTCAAGATTTTCATAAGATATACCCCTCCCTAAGCATACATTTCATGGCGGATGGGTTGGCCTCCCCCGTTAATGCATCCTCCGGGGCAGTTCATTACTTCAATAAAGTGATATTTACTACGTCCTGCCAGCACATCTTCGATAATACCGTTTACATGTTTCAATCCATGTACAATACATACATTAACTGGAACGGTAACCCCCAGATCCTTAACAGGAATTTCCACCGTGGCTTCGCGGATTGGTTTCAATCCCCGTACCTTTTTGAATTCGATTTTTCCTAAAGTTTTTCCGCTCAAGAGCTCATAGGCGGTTCTTAAAGCGGCTTCCATGACTCCACCAGTAACTCCAAAGATGGTAGCGGCTCCCGTTGATGAACCAATTAAGCGATCGGCTTCTTCATCGTTTAGATTTCTAAAATCAATACCCTGCTGTTTGATCAGATTAGCCAGCTCACGGGTGGTGATGACCACATCAACATCCTTATAGCCTGAAGCAATAAATTCTGGGCGGTCGCATTCATATTTCTTGGCTGTACAGGGCATAACTGAAACCGAATACATCTTTGCAGGATCTACATCAAGTTTTTGGGCGGCATAGGTTTTGGCTATGGCCCCAAACATTTGCTGTGGCGATTTGGCAGATGAAATATGTGGAAGAATATGAGGATAGCGATCTTCCGCATATTTAATCCATGCCGGGCAGCAGGAAGTAAATTGCGGCAATGGTCCACTTTCTTCAAAGCCAGCTACTCCAGCATAGTTATAAATACGATGAATGAGTTCGGTGCCCTCTTCCATAATGGTCAGGTCAGCGGCGAATTCAGTATCGTAGACTTGATCAAAACCGAGCTGTCGTAACGCAGCAAACATCTTCCCCTTGACGTTAGTACCTGGCTGCATGCCAAATTCTTCTCCTAAAGCTACGCGTACAGCAGGAGCAACCTGGATGACCACATATTTATTGGGATCATTTAAGGCCTGAACAAGGGTATCAAGAGCACTTAAGTCTGAGATAGCGCCAAATGGACAGTTGATCAAACATTGTCCGCAGTTTACACACTTACGATGATCAATGCGATGCTTTTCGCCGATAGTCCCGTGAATAGCTCGGGTGGGACAGACGGACGTACAGTGATCGCAACCTTTACATATGCTGGGGTCTACATGAATAATATCTCTTGAGGTAAAGGTGCTCAAAAAATTCCCTCCTTTAGCTTTTATGCAGTAATCAGCCGTTTCAAAGTGCAGGAGGCACCTCCTTTCAATAATAGTCTTGCACCGGCTTGTGTGTTTGAGAAGTAAGAAATACCACAAACAGCAAGCAAACTCCGATTCCGGTACAAAAAAGTTTCGACGGCTGTATGAGCCCCGGTAAGCAAAATCCAATCTCTGGCTTAATCCCCGCACCAGCATCTACTTAAGCAAAATGTAAAAACTACTTATCTTGTCTCGTAAAGCAAAGGTAGAAGTAAATAATTTCATAAAAATATAAAAAATGGAAGGAAAAATAACAAAACTGTCAGCTTGGCCTTATAATGTGTTTAATGAAAGGCAGAAGTTATTTTTATTGGATTTTTGTTTTATTGAAATTCAAATGTGCAGATTATAATGTATTTGCTTCAGCCGAGGTGATGATCCATGGGATTTTCCTTGCAACCGGGTATTTCTACACTCCTTTCACAGTCTGACGAACTCAAAGATATGACTAAAAATATTTTATTTCAGATTGATTAAGGGCTTCTATGTACCGAAAATTCGGGGTTTCATGAGTAGTCTACCACCATATAAGGCTTAAATCAACATTAATGTTAGTAAATAACATAAAATTATAGCCGCTTAATATCTGGAAAAAGCAGACCTTCCCTGGCGAATTGACTTATTTCACCATAAGCACATGAACAGCTTTAATCAATACAGATACCGGGTCTCCCTCTTTGAATCCAGCTTCATTAACTGAATCGGTGGTCATAACGGATGTAACTGATTGCTCCCCAATTTTGGCCGTTACCTGAGACATGACGTCTCCTTTTTTAATTTCGGTAATCGAAGCACTAAACTGGTTGCGTACCCCTGCGTTCATAAGATTTCACTCCTTTCTTATATGTGATTGAGCATGGCTCTTAGCTAAGGAGGATATTAGCTTCCTACTTCATGTTGATGCTGTTATGGGGAGGTCTGCTGATAAGCTTATTATTAACCCCAATAGGAATAAACAATCATGGGCAAAAAAAGATCAGGAAGCGCTATGGCTCCTGATCCTGGAAATGTGAATAGCTAAAGTTTTTAGAACAACCACCAATCCTAGCATTCAAATTTACCCTGTGAGGCTTTTTCTAAGCTCTCTTTAGCTGCATTTACATTGTTGCCGGGGTAATAATAACTTTATCTCCGATCCCGCTTACTGGTCAGTTAGCAGGCATCTTTTCTGGTTGCTGACTGGCAGTGCCTTTACCACGCGCAGTATTTCATCCCGGGCAGAAAGTATACTTGTGCTAATTATTGCTCAGGATCATGCTCGGCCCGTATGAGGTGGCGGGCTCGCATCACAGTGCCTTCACCAAAGCGTTCGCGCATAGAATCGATTACCTTGTATAGTTCTGAATCACTTTGTCGTTCCAGATCAAAAAGGCTTTGCTGTACCATTGTTTCTTCGACTAGATGGCTGAGTGACAAGCCGATTAAACGTACCGAACCGGGAGGGCATTTTTGCAGCAACTGCAGGGTTGTTTGGATGATAAGATGATTGTAATCAGTGGGCTGAATGCTCTGGCTGCGGGTAATGGTTTGAAAGTCAGCATAGCGTACTTTAATCGTAATGGTAGCCGCTTTTTGCCCGGCACGGCGCAGTAAATAGCATAGTTCATCGGCGAACTCGTAAAGCAGCTGTTTCAGGATTGACCAATCATAAACATCTTCTGGGAAGGTAATTTCTCTGCCAATGGACTGGCGCTGTCGGGCAGTTTCAACCCTGCGGTCATCCTGACCGTGAGCCATCTGCCAGAGCTTTTGGCCGGAATTGCCCAATTGATGCTGGACCGTTTCCAGAGAGGCCTGCTGCAGATCACCGATGGTGTGGTAACCCAGCCGGTTAAGCCGCTGGCTCATTTTAGGGCCCACACCCCACAAACGTTGTATAGGTAATGAAGCCAGGATATCTTTTGCTTCCTGCTGCTTAATAACGGTAAAGCCATTGGGCTTGCCCAATTCACTGGCGGTTTTGGCCAGAAACTTATTACAGGAAATGCCAGCGGATAGGGTCAATCCAAGCTCTTTCTGGATACGGGTCTTGATCTGCTGTGCAATCGATATCGCGTCTCCGAATAAATTCTCACATCCTCTAACATCCAAGAAGGCTTCATCAATCGATAGTACTTCTACTACCGGGGTAAACTGCTGGAAAATCTCCATGATCCGGGCAGAAATTTCCTGGTATCGCTGCATGCGTACCGGCAGGAAGACCGCATGGGGACATAAGCGCTGTGCCTGTGCCAGGGGCATAGCTGACCGTACGCCAAAGGCCCGGGCTTCATAAGAACAGGTAGAAACAACCCCGCGCGACTGGGGATGACCCCCAACGATAACCGGTTTGCCTCGTAATTGGGGCTGATCTTTTTGTTCTACAGCGGCGAAAAATGCATCCATATCGCAGTGAATAATATGCAGT
>DUSB01000109.1 GCA_012840625.1 Syntrophomonadaceae bacterium | reverse complement strand
TGCTGAGGATGTTTAAATGTACGCAAGCCGGGAGCAGCCAAGCTGTCTTCCGGCTTTCATTCTTGTCCTGTCGTAACTCCATATTTTCATGAGGTAGATTGCTATGACAAAAGCAACACTCTTAAAAGCATTAATTATTGCTATGCTCATTTATTATTTAATGAAGGGCATACTTTATTTGCTGCTATACCAGGTTATGGTTAAAATGGAGGAAAGAAGCAAGGAAAGAGCGGAAAAACATCGCAAAATCGTAGAGGAAAGGCGTAAAAACCGAAAATGGTAAAAACCAGTTAAAGGAGTGGAATGACATGACGGATTGGCAATTAAAGTTCCTGATACTCGTTTTCCTGGTGGTGCTAATTACAGTAGGTTTTGCTATCTTAATCTGGCAGCAAACCAAAAAAGTGGAGAAAAAGGCCTTATTAGCCAAACAAAAACAAAAGAACCATGAACAAAAAATAAAAAAGAAACTATGGTCAGAATTGCAGGCCTTAAAAGAGGCGGAAAAAGCCATGCCAGAATTGGAACAATTGGAACAGGAAATGGCTGTGGAGCCAAACATTGAGAACGAAGAATAAAGAGCTTCTTTTAGTAAAATAGAATAAACACTGCTTGAAGTGGCAAGAATTCTGGTAAACAAAGTTTCGGGAGAGAAGAGTTATGAAACGAATCCTTGTTTACCTGATGGTTTTTGCCCTTTTATGTTTTCTGAGCAATCATTTTATCAACACCTGCCTAGCCCGGCAAAGCGAATCACATTCTCCATATTATCTAGCTTTTGCATCCACCGGTGCAAATTTGCTCGAATTGCGATTCGATTCCTGGGCAAAAATAAAGATAAACACTAGCTTTGAAGATATGGATACAGTGATTCAGGAGCATTTATCCTGGCTTAAACTATCTATCGATCCTGCAGCGATCAAGCACAGTAGTGAAGGACAAAATCTTCAGGCATGGTATCAACTGCACGCCGACGATACTGTATATCAAATAGCGGTTCATAGCTCCGCCAATGATACCGCTATAGTATGGTTTTCTTTAAAAAGTACCAGGAATGATAAAAACTGGCTCTATGAGGTAAACAAGAGATACCAGGAAAAAAATTATTCCTGGATGCAAAACTATAAAGGTGAAATACCTCTGCCGACCAGTTGTGATTCCCGCCGGCATATGGCTGATGCTATAGTTCAATATTTACATGTGCAGGATGCTTTATACCAAGAAAGTGATAACACCCTATTGCTGGAGGGAAAATGCCGGGCTCAGGACAATAGCATTCATGAAATAAGATTTGAAATATCCTGTCCCCGGGCAGCTCAATCAACGACCCTTATTTTAACCGTTCTAAATGACCAAGAGGGGAAATCTACCCATAAATAAAAGGAGGTGGTGATTACGATTGGACATACTAATTAAAGGCAACACTAAATTATCAGGAGAAGTAGAAATAAGCTCTGCCAAAAATTCCATTTTGCCTATTCTGGCGGCCAGCATTTTAAGCTCTGAGCCGGTAACCATTCATAAAGTACCTCTTATCAAAGACGTTTTTATAATAGCTGAAATATTAGAGACTCTGGGCTTGCAGCTGGAATGGAAACAGCAGGATATTACTATATCAGGCTTAGCTTTCAGCACTCATCCTCCTTTTGATCTGGTCAGACAGATTCGTGCTTCTTTTTTATTAATGGGGCCACTGCTGGCTAAATATGGTAAAGCTCGCATTGCCTTTCCGGGAGGATGTGCCATCGGTCATCGTCCGATTGATCTGCATTTAAAAGGTCTACAGCGTTTAGGTGCATCGATTCACCTTACTGCGGGAGATGTGATGGCTACTGCCCAAAGGCTTTATGGCGCACATATTTATTTGGATTATCCCAGTGTTGGGGCCACAGAAAACCTGATCATGGCGGCATCAATAGCAGAGGGAACCAGCTATATAGAAAATGCAGCCCGGGAACCTGAGATTGTAGATCTGGCTAATTTTATTAATGCCATGGGTGGCAAGATTAGTGGAGCAGGTACCGGTCTTATTACCATCGAAGGAGTAAAAAAACTTTCTGGTGTTGAATATCAAGCTATCCCAGATCGTATCGAAGCAGGAACTTATATGGTAGCGGTTGCTGCCACCAGTGGAAACGCTTTAATAAAAAATGTAATACCAGAACATGTAAAGGCCGTCTCAGCCAAACTTATGGAAACAGGTGCAGTTATTGAAGAAGAGAAAAACCAGTTATGGGTACAGGGAAGCCAGGAAGTGCAGCCTGTCTATATTAAAACCCTGCCTTATCCTGGTTTTCCTACTGATATGCAGGCACAGATGATGGCTTATTTAAGCCGGGGAAAAGGCAGCAGTATTATCAGTGAATCTGTTTTTGAAAATCGTTTCATGCATGTTCCTGAATTAAAACGTATGGGTGCCAAAATAAGAATAGAGGGAAGAACAAGCGTCATCGAAGGAAAATCCAGGCTTACGGGTACAACGGTAAAAGCCAGTGATCTTAGAGCGGGTGCTGCTCTGGTTATAGCCGGTATGATGGCTGATGGAATTACTATGGTAAAAGATCATCAGCATGTGGAGCGTGGCTACGAAAACCTGGCACAAAAACTAAACTTAATGGGGGCAGAAATCCATTACCGGGATTCACCCGGTCAAGCTTTATAAGTCAGAACACGATTTTTAGGATCGTGTTCTTTTTTTAAAATAAATTATATATTTATAAGCATGATAAATATTAAAAAAAGAATTAATTTATTTTTTTATACTTATCCGCGTTTATGTTTATTATTAATAATCTTATTGGCTGTTCTGTTATTATTTTTTCTACTGAACAACTATTCACACCAGCAAAAAAATCCCTCTATGGTGGAACCCACCATACATTTATACCGGCATGAGAGCAATACAGTAAGCCAGATGAAATTTGAAGATTATGTACTGGGATGTATGATTGCAGAAATGCCGCTTTCCTTTGAGCTGGAAGCCTTAAAAGCACAGGCTATTTGTGCACGTACCTACGCCTTTCGCAAGCTGCTGGACAAAAAAAACTATCCTTGTGGAGCAGATCTTTCTGATAACATTATGGAATGTCAAGCTTTTATGGTTTGGGAAGATTATTATGACAAACACCCCCATGTTTCTAAAGATCTGATTAAAAGGGCTCAAAAAGCGGTTCAGGATACCCGGGGCATAATTATTCTTTATCAGCAAGAACCCATTGATGCGGTCTATCATTCCTGCTGTGGGGGAAAGACAGAAAGTGCTTTTAACAGCTGGGGTAGGGATACAGCTTACCTGCAATCTGTATCCTGTTCATATTGTCAATCCAGCTGCTATTACACCAGTTCCTACAGCTTTCCCAATACCAGGATTACAGGCTTGGTTGGCAAATCAGAGCCGTGGCTCCAGCTTTCTATAATAAAAAAAACCGCCAGTGGAAGGACAGTAGAACTTGAAATCAATGGCCAGCGTATCAGTGGTAATGAATTTCGCCATAAGCTGGGACTGCCTTCTAATTATTTTGAGCTAAAGGTGGGTGCTACCAAGACCAATATTTACTGCCGCGGATATGGGCATGGGGTAGGATTATGCCAGTTTGGCGCCAATGGTATGGCTAAATCCGGCAAAGACGCTCAAGCTATCCTCCGTCATTATTACGGCAAGATTGACTTTTACAAATTACCATACTGATAGATGCATGCTCTCCTTCTTTTATGAATATATTTTATTAGTTTTAGGGGAGGGGGCAGCAGCTTGCAAAATTATATTCGTAAACGGGCGGTGATTTTAGGTCAGCATATCATTATGACCACTGATACGGTCAGACAGACGGCGGAAGTGTTTGGCATCAGTAAAAGTACCGTGCACAAAGATGTGGCCGAAAGGCTTCCTAAAATCAATAAAGAGCTGGCGGAACAGGTTAAGTGTGTTTTAGATAAGAATAAAGCCGAAAGACATTTACGGGGTGGTGAGGCAACGCGTAAGAAATATGCAGCTCGTGCAAAAAAAGACGAAAAAGAAAAGCAATAGCCAGAACGTCAATGAAACGGTAGAATATATAGTACGATTAAAAAAACAGGAGGCCATACAGTTGTTTGTTGAGGATATGGGAATTGATTTGGGAACAGCAAGTGTACTGGTTTATAAAAAAGGGGAAGGGATTGTTCTGCATGAGCCCTCGGTGGTAGCGATTGACAAAAACACTGATAAAATAATTGCAGTTGGAGAAGAAGCGCGTCGAATGCTGGGCCGTACACCTGGACATATTATAGCAACCCGTCCTTTACGAGAAGGTGTCATTGCCGATTATGATACCACGGAGAAAATGCTAAGTTATTTTATACGTAAAGCCATTGGGAACAAGATGTTTAAGCCACGGGTTATTGTCTGCATACCAACGGGTGCTACCGACGTTGAAGAGCGGGCGGTGCGTCAGGCTACGATTGCATCCGGGGCGAAAAAAGCCTATCTTATTGAGGAACCCCTGGCTGCAGCACTGGGAGCCGGTATGAATATTGCTGATGCAACCGGAAGTATGATTGTCGATATTGGTGGTGGTACCTCTGATATTGCAGTTTTATCTCTGGGCGGTATTGTCTGCAACCGATCGCTGCGGGTAGGAGGGGATAAGTTTGATGAAGCAATTATCCGCTACATCCGCAGGGAGCATCAGCTTATGATTGGTGACCGATCTGCGGAAGAAGTCAAAATGGCTATTGGTACCGCCTGGGTAAGCGATGAGAATCGGCATAAAACAGCAGATGTAAGGGGGCGGGATCTGGTTTCAGGTCTGCCCAAAACCATTACCATGAGCTCAGAAGAATGCTGGTACGCCATGGAGGAACCGGTGATGGAAGTTGTAAACGCCGTTAAAAAAGTCCTGGAAATTACCCCGCCTGAACTTTCGGCGGACATTGTCAATAATGGGATTATCATGACCGGTGGTGGCTGTCTGTTGGACGGGCTGGATATCCTCTTGTCTGAAAGAACTGGCTTACCAGTCATTATTGCTGAAGATGCTATTTCGTGTGTGGCCCGGGGAACAGGCCGGGCTCTGCATGAGATACATACCTTGGTAAAAACTGAATCACAGGGTACCAAACGCATTGTATAAAAGTTGTCCTGGTTTAAATTAAAGGCATGGCCTGGTGTATTCGATATAGTAAATAGAATAAGATAACGGAGGCCTTTCATGATTAGAGGATTATATACGGCGGCATCGGGAATGATGCTACAAATGCAGCGCCAGGATGTGGTGGCTAATAATATAGCCAATGCCAACAGCAGCGGCTATAAAAAGGATACCGCCATTAGTCAGGCTTTTCCAGATATGTTGATCAGCCGCGGGGGTGAAACAAATCCCCGGCGAGCCGGGAAAGCTATGTCTCCAGTCCCCATAGGTCCCCTTGGTACCGGAGCAGTAGTGGCTGAAATTGCCACTGATTTTTCTGCTGGGAAAATTCAGATGACCGAAAACTCGACTGATCTGGCTATAAACAGTCAGGGTTTTTTTGCCGTACTTACCCCGGCCGGGGAAAGGTTTACCCGGGACGGGGCTTGCAAGATAAATGCCCAGGGTCTGCTGGTAACCAGTGATGGATATTATGTGCTGGATAGAAACAATCAGGCTATTCCCTTTCGAAGTGATTATCTGGTGGATGAAGACGGTCGAGTCTGGGATGAGAATAATCAATGGAGGGCTCAATTAAAAGTGGTGGAGTTTGATGATCCGCGCTATTTGCGTAAAGAAGGCGGGCTTATGAACTCAGCCGGGCAAGGTTATGTGCTGCTTGATAACCCCGGTATTAAACAGGGTTATCTGGAGCTTTCCAACGTAAATGCCATTCAGGAGATGGTTAATCTCATCAATGTGGTACGCGCCTATGAAAGCTGTCAAAAGGTCATTCAGGCTGAAGATGAAATAACCGGTATTGCTATTAACCAGGTTGGCAGCATAAGTTAAAACAGGGAGTACCAGGACACCCGCCTTCCTCAAGGTGGGTGTTTTTGTCTGCAAAAAGAAGGGAAAAAACTGCTGAAACGCTAATAATATAAAAAACCAGCTTAACCAGAATAGGGAGATTATATCATGGATGAATATACAGCCAGAGCAGATATATTAGGGTGTAAAGTTGATCTGTTAAACATGGATGAAGTAGTGGCGCTTGTTCAGCATATGGTGGAAAAAAGAGAACCCCGGCATATTATTACCCTTAATGCTGAAATTGCCTGCATAGCCCAGGATAACAGCCAGCTGCGTGAGATTATCAATAGGGCTGATTTGGTTACACCGGATGGTATAGGGATTGTATGGGCAGGAAATAAATTGGGTTATTCGCTTTCTGAACGTGTTACTGGCATTGATCTGCTTTACAATCTATGCCGGCAGGGAGCCGTACAGGGGTGGGGGATTTATCTTTTGGGAGCTGAGCCAGGAGTTGCAGAGAAAGCAGCGGCTCGCTTATCAGAGCAATATCCGGGATTGAAAATATGTGGAACCCATCATGGCTATTTTGCTGAAGAGGAAATCGATGCCATCCTGGAAGATATCAGACAGGCCGCTCCAGATATCCTTTTTGTAGCCCTGGGAGCGCCGCGGCAGGAATTTTTTATCCAGCGTTACAAAGAATCGCTGCAGGTTCCGGTTTGTATTGGTGTGGGCGGAAGTTTGGATGTAGTAGCAGGCATTAAAAAACGTGCCCCACAATGGGCTATTCGTCTCAATATTGAATGGCTGTATCGATTACTGTCAGAACCAAGCCGCTGGAAACGCCAGCTGGTTCTGCCGCGTTTTGTATGGCGAGTCCTTCGCCAGCGAAGCTCATGAGCAGGATATCGTACAGGTAAAACAGCGCTTTATACCATATTACGGGGGGAGTTTCATGGAGCAAGACACCGTTTTCGCATTAGACATTGGTACGCGTAAAATTACCGGTCTGGTTATGCAGCGTCAGGGCAAACAGATTGAAGTACTGGGCTCAGAAACGATTGAACACAGCACCCGTGCAGTGCTGGATGGACAGATACATGATGTAGAGGCTGTAGCTGCGAACATCCGCGAGATTAAAGAGCGCCTGGAAAACAGGATGAACATGAGCTTTGAAAAGGCGGCGGTAGCGGCAGCCGGGCGAGCACTTAAAACCGCCGGGGGACAGGCTTACTCCCGGCGTAACTATGCCAGTGAAATCAGCAGCAATGAAGTGCTGGCTCTGGAAGTGGAAGCAGTGCAGGAGGCTCAGTATAAGCTTGCTCAGCAGGAAGCAGAGCAGCAGGATGGCAACGCTTATTTTTGTGTAGGCTACAGTGTCAACCACTACTATTTAGAAGAGCAGATCATAGGCAGCCTAGTAGGGCAGGTGGGGCACAGCATAGGTGTTGAAGTGGTGGCTACCTTCCTGCCTCGGGTGGTGGTGGACAGTTTGTTTTCATCCTTAAGGAAGGCGGGGTTGGGGGTGCACAGTATGACCCTGGAACCTATCGCCGCTTTATCCATCGCTATTCCTCCCAACATGCGCCTTTTGAATCTGGCTCTGGTTGATGCTGGCGCCGGTACTTCTGACATGGCCATCGTTAAGAATGACAGTATTTATGCCTATGCCATGGTTCCTCTGGGCGGTGATGAGGTTACCGAAAAACTGGCCTCGCTTTATCTGCTGGATTTTAATACCGCTGAAGCGCTCAAATGCAGTTTGGCTGAACAGGAAGCAGTAAGCTTTACTGATATACTGGGCAATGAAATCCATCTCACTTCGGCTGAAATCATGGCGCAGATAGAGACGGTGGTAAAAGAATGGGCGGTACAGATCAGCCATAACATTCTCGAATTAAATGGGGAAGCCCCGGACGCTGTTCTTTGCGTAGGGGGAGGAAGTCAGACCCCCGGGCTGTCAACAGCCATAGCCGCCTGTTTGGAAATTCCCCCTAATCGTGTCGGGGTACGCACTCGCCAGGGATTTAAAAGCATTGTGGGCGACTTTGCGAACCTGGAAGGTCCGCAGGGAGTTACACCTCTGGGCATCGCCTATCACTGCTTCGAACATCCCCCCATTCCTTTTTTAAAAGTGTGGGTTAATGAGCGGGAAGTGGCTTTATGGAATAAAGGTGAAATGGATATTGCCAGCGCCCTTTTGAGTTCGGGCATATCCCTGAACAATATTTATGGCCGGCCCGGGATGGGGAAGACCATCGATGTCAACGGCTATCTAAAGGTTTTTAAAGGAGAGATGGGCACCGCTCCTACCATACGTTTAAATGGACGAGAGGCCAGTCTGGAAACCTCGATCCGGGATGGAGATCAGATTACTTTTAAAAAAGGAAGCGATGGGCAGGATGCGGTAGTTAAGATTGATAATCTGGCTCCCGCAGCGGACGGTTATGTTTTTGTAAACGGAGAAAAGATAGCGGTACAGCCGCAGGTAAAAGTAAACGGGCAATGGTGGGAT
>DUSB01000108.1 GCA_012840625.1 Syntrophomonadaceae bacterium | reverse complement strand
TCATTTTCCGGGTATTTTCAATTGGAGAGCCGGGTCTATTTAAGGGGAGGTTTTCATTATTTCGGTAAGAAGCGTATTATAGTCAACAAAATATTGAGGTGGACTGCCCGGGGTCTTCTTAATAGCGTATCCGGAGGCTCCTGCATAACGAATACTTACCCCGTCTTCCAGTCGGAACCAGACTCGTCCATGGGGGTTATCTTTATTCAGCAAACGTACTGGTTCACTGGGGTCAAGGGTAAATTTGGCTCCAAGGGCTCTTAAATCCTCAAATAATCGCCATTCCGGTTCTGTTTCCAGCAGCAATTCTTCCAGGGTTTGAGCCCGCTCCAACCCCAATCGGCTGGTCCAGCGGTGTTGCGTGAATCTATATCCACTGGTATTAATAACCGGGATTTCCTTTTCCATCACTTCACCCAGTTTAAAAAGTACCTGCAGTTCATCCAGGTTTCGTTTTGGAGTCCAGGGGGTATGTATTTCCTTTCTTTTAAGGATTTCTATACTTTCTACCGCTGCATAATGAGTGACCGCTCCGGGCCGGCGTAATTCCAGCGGCGAATAAATCGCCACCCATTTGGTAGCATATTGCCGCAGCTGGGTCTTTAAAACCGGCATATAATAGCGCCTCTGCTCAATAATCCATTGCAAATGCTGGGCTTGATTGCCCGCTCTCAAAGTACCTATAACTACGGGTTCTGCTGCCGATAAACGCCAATCTTGGGCTCGTTCATAGATGCTGTGGGGTAGCGTATGCTGGGCAATACTGAATCCCCCCATTTTCAGGCGGTTGCGCAGCCATTCTCTAACAAACTCCGTATTACCGGGCAGAAACGGCAAAGCCCCTACGCCAATATGCTGCAGGGCTTGCCACAGTTTACTGTCATAGAAGGTATTGCCGGTTCTATCTCCAGGAAAGACAGCTGCTGCCTGAACCACGGTTCTCCGCTGGACAGGGGTTCCGTCGTTGCGGCTTTGAAATTCCAGGATGGCATCGCGGTAGCGGTGCATAGCATTGAGAGCATCTTCGGGAGGACCTTCAGAATTATACCGCTTTACATAATCATCTGCAGTCTCCCATCTATACTTGGCATCAAGGACTAAATGCGTGGCCGGCCAGTCTTCATTTTCCAGGGTAATCACCATATCTGGGCGCTGGGGGATAAGCATAGCTTTTCCCTGAAAACTGGGGTTGTAAGTGGCGGTTATCTGTCTGTCTCCCGTGGAGGCAAAACGTACGCGTTGTTCTTTACCTCGATTAAGCAAAACCTTGAGTCCCATCTGCTGGATGGCAAACAAGTCTTTTACAGGAACTGCTTGCCCGGTCTCCTCGCTGATTATACGCAGCAGAGCAAGATAGCACCAGTATTCATATAAAAGGTTCAAATCCTTAAGCGATAATTGTAATGGTCCACCCTCAATGCGCAAACCTAACGATAAAGCCAGACAATTTGTATAGGCTTCCTGGTAGCCTGGTAATCCTAATAACTGCAGCGAAGCAAAACCAGCGGGGACCTCACCACTGGCGGCAGCAATTGGCTCCAGATTCTGCAGGCGCAAAACCCGCTTTTCCATATCCTTTAATTCCTGCCAAGCCTTACGGCGGCGGGGAGTACTTTTTAACTCACGTTCTTCTAAGCTTATGCGATTTAAACGTTGTTGAATAATATGCAGCTGTCGCGATAACCAGCGATGTTCCATGGTATCCAGTGTACTCCGGGAACGGTCTTCATAAATATACTCCCGAACAGGAATATTATTCTTGGTCCGAATGAATCCGCCGCGCCCTGAACCTTTCCTTACCGCTGCCAAAACCCTATTATTTATATGCTTAATTTTTTCCGCCCGCACTGGAATTTGCTCTCTTTTCAATCCCCTTACCGGCTTACGGGCAATAAAGTTTAACGCTTTTTCCAACTCGTCTATCAGCCCCCGCAGCAGGACGAACCATTCCAAATCAGTAGGCGGGGAGGGAGTAATGGTACCCATCTGGTAGGTACCCCGCAGGTACTCCATGGCCAGTCCCGTCATGATATCCTGGACGGAGGCCAGAATCTCCTCGTAATCAGTGGCATAGTCCAGCTTGCTGGGGAACACTTCCACCTGGAATGAAAATTCAGGTTTGCCATCAACGAGTACCGTAAAGTCGCTGTAACCTACCTGAGAACCGAAATTAATGTATCCATAGACCGTGGAGTGCTCATCATCATAATCCAAATCTCTAATAATAACCGGATCGCGATGTACGATATCTACCTTATGACCTGGTTTGCACCGGGCGTACAACTTGTAATTGGTTTCTTCGAAAAGATATGGTCCGGCATGTTGTTCCGGACAATTAGCCAACTCCGGGGATACACCCTGACGCCATACTTTTTTCCAGTTGAGGTTGGCCCGGTGTTTGTTTATCACCAAACGACCCCATACGCCTTTTCCTGGCGATTTGGCTGGTTCTTTATTGCCGGATAGACTAAATTTTAGATGTACCAGTTCACTTTCTATTTCAAAAAGCAGTCCCATTAGATCACATCCAGTAAGAGGTAAATCCTTCAGTAAATAAACGATCACACATCAGGCATAGTCTGGCAGCAGTACGTGGATAGCGGGCATCTTTCAGCGAAGTAGGCCGGCCATTTTTATCCCAATCATCAATAATGGCCTGCACATCCTCTTCGCTAATATCTTTTGGTCCCTTTGTCGCCCAGCCCAATAGCTGTCATATAACCTTTCTTATTGGGGTGCTACCGCCGATAATGCGGGGGAGTATTTTCATTTGTATGGCCAAATCCATAGGATCAACCGGCATCCCATCGTTAGTAACGAATGAGCTGATGATTTCCTCTGCATGTAATATAAATAAGGCCACTTCATCCCTTACCCGGTAGCCAACCTGTAGTTGCGCCTGGATCAAAATGCTATTGATTTCAGTCAATACGGTAATAACTTTTTCTATCTTCTGTTTGTCTTCTACAGTAAGATC
>DUSB01000006.1 GCA_012840625.1 Syntrophomonadaceae bacterium | reverse complement strand
GTATACCATATTCGCTGACCGTATCTCCGGATTTGAGTTTAAATACCACCAGCTGGATCTCTTCAGCCATATTATCCCCCCCTCAGCCTGCTTATTATGCCAGAACAAAACCTTTGCCTAGTTCCAGTTATCTTCGATTTAATTATACAATAATCCTTCATCTAATGGGTGGATATTCCAATTCTTAAGAATAACCCCGAGGACTGCCCGATGCTCTTTTTTATTGTTTAAAAATTTAACACCCGATCGGCGCTTAACAGCGTCTCCATAATGGTGTACATGTTACTAACCGATCCCACCCGCAGTTTATCTCCCAATCCATAAAAATCAAGACAGGTACCGCAGGATAATACCTGTATACCACTTTCCTCCAGCGCAGCAATATACTCAATTACATCAGAACCTTCTGTCGTTAATAACACACCGCTATTCATAAAAATAATACTGCTTACGCCTGCTTCCATTTGTGTAAGGGTATACAGCATATTTTTCATCAGGGTAGCTCCAAGTTTAGCATCCCCCTGGCCTAATAGATTGCTGGCAATCATAACCACCGTCGTTGCCTCAGAAACAGAATCTTTCTGATTATTAGCCTCCGATAAACCTTCTTCTTTAAGAATATTAATATAGTATTCTTCGCCCTTGGTATCCACTACACTTTCCAGCTTCATACTTTTAGCCAGCTTGGATACATTTTCCACTGCGGTTTTATTGTCGACAATGGTAACAACCTCATGAACATCCACATTATCCAGGGCTTTTTTGGTAAGTATTACTGGTTGAGGACAGCTCAAACCCCTCGCATCCACTACCTGTCTCATGTGGTCAACTCACTCCTTCAATTTTAATTGCCTACATTGTAACATAGCAGAAGGTACTACTAATTATTATATATAGTTATACATCAGCCAGTATGACTAAATAGCTTTTAATTGCTCTTTTCTATGCACCATGGTACGCATCATTTCATTGGCAGGGGTATCGATATTATACTGCTTCCCTAAACGAACAATGGCACCATTTAGATATTCTATTTCTGTTTTCCTGCCCCTGTTAATATCCTGTAGCATTGAAGAATGATGATCAGCAGTTTTGATGATTAACTTATTATAAAATTCCTCAGAATAAGCCTGTGCATCCGGCCAGAAGGTATCCTGTCCCATCGCTGCCAGCACCTGAAAGATTTCTCTAATGATATCATCAACAATAACCCTGCTCTCATCTTCTTTGACCAGATAACCATACGGAACTTCTAAAATGGCTCCCAGAGGATTAAGAGCACAATTATAGATTATTTTCCCCCATAGATATTTCATAATTTCATCACTGATTTCGGTTTCAATCCCTGCTTCCGTGAAGACCCCGGCAAAGTGCTGTAGCTTTTCTACGGGAACCCTATTATCTGGCGAACCAATCACCACTGGATCGGCTTCCACACTCACTTTAGAAAAACCGGTCGCCAATGTTTCGGCACCAAAGATTACCCGGGCCAGTACTAGTTGTTCTGCCGGAATATACTGCACCGCTTCATCGTAATTTCCATAGCCATTTTGAGCCAGCATAACGATGGTATCATCACCCAAAACAGGAAGCAGATCCCTGCAAACTTCGGCAGTGTTGTATGCTTTAACAGTTACAATAATCAAGTCAAAATCCCGCTGTTTTAAATCCTCTACACTCTTTACCGCCTCATCCAGGATAGCTCGATGTTCACCCCAAATCCCAGTAACAAACAACATCCCATCCGCAACAGTAGATACCACATCATCCGTATCGATAGCGCATACTGTATGACCCTTCTTTTTTAGTAAAGTAGCATACACGGTTCCCAAAGCGCCTATGCCATATACAAGTATCTTCATACTATACCACCTTTACCTACATTCTTATGTAATAACATAACTTAAAGCCAAACTGCATACAATACCTTTACGTTTATTTCCCGCCTGCCAATTTTGTTGTTTAAAGTGCAAACGGGGTGAAGTATGTACTTCACCCCGTTTGTACTTTAAAGGAAGAAAATAAAGTATTTTGAATGAGTGGTTAGCCAAGATCAGGTCAGTGGCTAAACAGTGTAGAACCTCTCGCTCGTAAATGTCCTAAAGGATGTATTCATCCTCTCAGTTTTATTCTAGAGCGGTTATGAGCATATGTCAATAAACTTTATTCAATCATTTCTAAAGCCCGATAGGTATCTTCATCGGCTATCCCGGTTATCTGTAATCCATTCCAGGCCTGATAATACCGCAATGCCAGCTCTGTCATATGTCCAAACCGACCGTCAGCATTATCAAAAATAATCCCTTTTTCCTTGAGCCGGCTTTGCAGATAAACTACCTGCGGCCCGGATGAATTTAGTTTCAGTATCCGGGGCTGAAAGGAGCGCGGAACCATCTGTCCATTTTCGACAATACGTACCATAGTGCCTACCGGAACCAGAGGGTATAGTTCTTCTATATGTTTATTCAACATGCGGATGCAGCCATGTGACTCGGAGCTCCCTACTGAATACGGTTTGTCAGTTCCATGTATTCCGTAAATACCCCAGGGCACATTTAAACCCATCCAGCGAGTGCCAAATCCTCCCCCCCATCCTACTCCTTTATTCACCACTTTCCATTCACCCAGCGGTGAAGGCGTTTTGCTTTTTCCAATCCCCACCGGATACTTTTTCAGCACCTGCTTGTTTTCATATAAAGTTAATTGACGTTTAGCCAGGTCAATTTCTATCATCATTCTTTTCTGATCCCGGGAGTCTTCCATTTTCATACAGGATTCTCCCTCCTCCTGATACATCAGATGCTGCCAAACGTTTTTATCTACTACTCCGTTTACATCCAGATGGTTGGCCAGTTGATATATTCGTATGAGCTCGGCTGTCCTGCTATCAAAGATTCCATCAGGCACTATATTATAGCCCTGCTGACGCAGCATGGCCTGAACCATCCACACAGCATCTCCTGTAAAAACAGGTTCACTCACAAACAATACGGGAAAATCAGTACGGTTAATCACCTTTGCTTCCGCTTTTTTACAGCAGTCAGGATCTGCCGCCATGGCAGTACTGGTAAAGCCACAGCCAGCTACTACTATGCTAAAGCACAGCAGACACAGACCCCAAAACCTGCTTATGGACATTTGTTAACACCTCCTTATAGAATGCTTTATCAATCATATCTATTAGTGTGCCCGCCTGCCGTTTATTTTATATCATTACATTTCACCAAAAAGAGAGCAGGGTTTGCAAACCCTGCTCTCCTGGCTGCTATTTATTTTTTCTTGTCATTTATACCTGCTTAATAAATGGTTGACCATATTGATTTAAATGTACGAATTGCTCAAGTTCTTTGCGTGCAGGCGCAGTAGCTTCTTTAGCAGGATAACCCACCGGTATCACTTCGATTGATTTAATATTTTCAGGTAAACCCAGCACCGCATCCAGTTCAGCATGTTTAATACTCCCTACATGTACCGTTCCCAAGCCTAGGCTGTGGGCAGCTAGGCATAGATTTTGACTGGCTATGCCTGCGTCAAACATATACCAATCACCTTTATCAGTAAGCATCTCGCCCTTTTTAAAACCAGCCGTACCTAATCTGGCACACATAATCATGAGCACCGGTGCCTGCAGAACACCTTTAGTAGCCGGATTGTTGGGCTGCAAACAATCAGCAATTTTCCGCTTCATATCTGCATCTTTTACCACAATGACTTCCCAGCACTGGGTATTAGCCCAGGATGGAGACCAGCGAATAGCTTCCAATAATTTATAAATCAAGTCATCACTGAGCTCCTGATCGGTAAAACGCCTTATGCTGCGTCTGCTTTTAATACACTCCAATGTATCCATCCAAACCCCTCCTGATACTAATAGAAATGCCACTGTGCCATCCCTATTAATTTCTTTAAATTATAGCATATCCTTTTTTATGCCCGAAAAAGCTCTATTTAATAATAAGTCGATTCGTTGCCCGATGTAAATGATGGACAAAAGCATGCTACTCTCACTATATCTACGCAGCCGCTGGCGAATGCGCCTGGAATAGAAAAGCAGAAAGATCCCTTTATAAGGCCATCCTTCCTGGCTATTTTTAATCCAGTTCTTCTATGAGCTGCACACCCTGCAAAGTATCTTTTACCGGACATATAGCACCAGCCATCTGTACCAACTGCTGAAAGGAATCCCGATCAACTGATTCATCTGCGGTAATCTTCATGCGTATCTGTTGAAATCCCGGGCGTATACCCTGACCCCTTTTCGCCATGCCGGCTGGATCGATATCGCCTTCCAATTCTACCTGGAGACCGGGGACAAACATACGCTTCTTTTCTGCCAGCATAGCTATAATCGATACCATGCAGCCGCCAAGCGAGCCCAGCAAAAGTTCCATGGGACTGGCGCTGTTTTTTCCATAAACCACCACACTATTTCCATTCATATCCGCTATCGCTTGCTGCTGATTTTCGTTCCAGCTTACCACCGTTTTAATTGTTTTCATTGTTTTAACCTCCTCCATTTTCTTTTTTATTAATCTTAATCCAGCCTGTTTTGAATCTATACTACACCAAACAAAAAAAATTTTTTAAAATTTTTGTTACAAAACGCCAGCATAGTTTACTGATTAAAATGCCATCCTAATACATGCCCGAGGTAGTTATAAACGAAAGGAGAAGGATAATTTGAGCTTAAACCAACAAGAACTACAGACTTTAAGACATCTAATAGGAAGTCATGCCAACGCTGAAAAGAAACTTAGTTTCTATGCATCCCAGTGCCAGGATCAGCAAATTAAGCAGATGTTTGAACAATCGGCACAATCTGCAGGAAATAGCCGTAATAAACTGATGTCATTTTTACAAGGGGGAATGTAAATAAATGCCAGCTATTCAAGAAAAAGAAATGGTTAATGATGTGCTGTCAATGGTCAAAAGCAACCTGACCACTTATGCAACTGCCATAAGTGAATCAGCCAATCCACAATTACGACAAACCTTACAGCAAATTCGTAACAGTGATGAACAATTTCAATATCAGTTATACCAGATTGCAGAACAAAAAGGATTTTATAAACCAGCTGCACCTGCCAATCCTCAGGATATCCAAACCGTTCAAAGTCAGCTTGGCTAATTAAAAAAAGAGTAAAAAGAGCGCTAAAACGCGCTCTTTTTTGATGGAAACTGCTTATATAAAAATATATCAAAATATGGTATATTTTACTCATAAGAATATTTTGCACGGGCAACAATACTGAGGTGAATAAAATGAATAATGGCCTTTTGAAACAAAATATGATTGAAAATCACTACCGGGCCTTGCGCGTAATTATTGCTGTGACAGTACTGATTGGAATAGCAACCACCATTGTTTATCTGAGCGGATTGTCAAGTGGAGCCCTTAATGGTACCGTGATTGCAGCATGGATTATTGTTGTTACCCTCATCATTGGCGGGTCTTATTTCCTGGTCCGCCGTAATGAAGAACAGCCCTGGTCCCCCTACATCATGGTAGTAGCCATGCTGTTAACAGTTCTAAGCTGTCGTTATGTATCCCCTATCATTGAGACCGTCTCCATGATGTACCTGGTCATCATTATCTCCCTGTTGTATTTTGACCGCAATCTAACCCTGGTAACCTGTGTATTATGTATAGTTGCCGATATTTTATTATTAAAAGCCTTCCCCCATCTGGTACCGGGAGAAAGCGCCGCACTGGCCGTCCGCTATTTTACCTTTATGTTTGCTACCGTAATAGCTCTCATGGGTTCCACTGCTACACAAAAACTATTGCGATTGGCTTTAGAACGTGAGCAAGAAGCCAGGCAGGTGGGTCAGCAGCTGAAAAAGGAAGCGGTGCTCTTAACGGAAAAATCAGAAGTGCTGCAGGAAAGCACCCAGCAGATCAAGAAAGCCAGTGAAACAAACCGTATGGC
>DUSB01000107.1 GCA_012840625.1 Syntrophomonadaceae bacterium | reverse complement strand
TCCGGAGCATACTCGTATCCTGGCATTTGATCACCTAGCACCCTGCGCAGTTAATTCCTCCAGTTCATCCAGCAGACAGCCAAAATAGTTAAGAGCAGCTTCCACCGGCTCAGGTGTGGGTTTTTCCACCCCTGGCATCACCACAGCAGATAATCAGCTGTCTTCTACCAATCCACTGCTGTAAGATATGATCAATGCTTGTAAGTGCTTCTACTAAAGCTTCACCTTCATCACTAAAAGGAATGCCAACCAGTAGATCATAGTTAGCATAATCCTCTATTAGAGGGAAAACCTTTTTCATTCTTTCGTCAAAAATGCTGTCAATATTTTCAGGAACCAATGTATCTACCCCCTAGAGTCAATCAAGTCTCTACATAGTTATACGCAATTTATCTTAAATATATTTACTTTAATTTCACCTATAGAAACTCAGAAAGATAGAAAACTCCGAACCTCTTTCGGTCCGGAGCATACTCGTATCCTGGCATTTGATCACCTAGCACCCTGCGCAGTTAATTCCTCCAGTTCATCCAGCAGACAGCCAAAATAGTTAAGAGCAGCTTCCACCGGCTCAGGTGTGGTTAAATCTACCCCGGCTCGCTTTAACAATTCAATGGGATAGTCTGATGACCCCGATCCCAAAAATCTTAAATAGCGATCGACAGCCGGCTGGCCTTCACTGATGATCTGCTGTTTGATAGCGGTAGCAGATGAAAAGCCTGTCGCATATTTATATACATAAAAAGCCGAATAAAAATGCGGGATGCGGGCCCATTCCATAGCAATTTGTGGATCCATAATAACATTCGGGCCATAATAAAGTCGGTTAAGATCCACATATATTTCATTGAGCTTATCCGGGGTTAAAGCCTCACCACGCTCCACCTTTTCATGCACTATTTTTTCAAACTCTGCAAACATCGTCTGCCGATAAATGGTGCCACGGAATTCCTCTAAATAATGATTGAGCAGGTAGATCTTTTCCTGCCGATCCTGGCTCTTGTTTAATAGGTAATCCATAAGCAGGGATTCATTAACTGTTGATGCCACCTCAGCTACAAAAATACTGTACTGACTGTAGACATAAGGCTGCTGCTGGTTGGAATAATAACTATGCATAGAATGACCCATTTCATGCGCCAGGGTAAATAGATCATCCAGTCGATTATCATAGTTCATAAGTATATAAGGCTTGGTATCATAAGTGCCCCAGGAAAAAGCCCCACTGGTTTTACCTTCATTTTCATATACATCGATCCAACCGTCTTCCAGACCGTTTTTCATTTGAGAAAGATACTCAGGACCCAGTGGCTCCAAAGCCTCCAATACTTTCTTCTTCGCCTCTTCATAGAGTATGTTAACTTTATAGTCTGGTACCAGCGGAACATAAATATCATACATATGCAGTTCATCCAGACCTAGCAAACGCTTACGTAGTTCCATATAGCGATACATGTGTGTAAGATAAGCATGCACTGATTCAATTAAGCGGTCATAAACAGCCAGCGGTACATTATCCTGATCCAGGGACGCTTCAATGGCCGAAGGATATTTGCGCGCCCGGGCATAAAAGATGTCCGTTTTTATGCTGGCATTCAGGGTAGCCCCCAGGGTATTGATGACTTTTCCATAGGAGGAATACAAAGCCTCAAAGGCATCTTTGCGAACCCGGCGATCATGGCTCTCCATAAAAGTACCGTATCGTCCCTTGGTTAATTCAATCTCCCGGCCCTCTTCATCACGGATAGCAGGGAATTTAATATCTGCATTATTTAACATCGTAAAGATATTGCCGGAAGCCATGGATACATCAGCTACCATAGCCAGAAGTTTTTCTTCCTCCGGAGAAAGAATATGCGGGCGCTGGCGCAGCAGTTCGTCTATGAAATGCCTGTATACCTGCAGTTCTGAGTTTTCATCCATAAAAGCCTGCAGATTCTCTTCCGGTATGCTAAGAATCTCCGGCACAATAAAAGCCGTACAGCTAGCCAGCTGTACCGCTAAACTTTCAACGCGATCACACATTGCC